>NZ_QSOO01000006.1:0-266542 GCF_003436255.1 Bacteroides sp. D20
TTAGCAAAGTTAATACTTTATTCCTTGCTGACACAGTTTAATTTACATCCTCGACTGCTCCATTCCTTTTTAGATATTCTGCAAGAGAGCCATTTCCCATGTATTCCATTACATAGTAGGCTGTCCCATTTTCTTCGAACACATCAATGATACGAATGATGTGAGGATGATTCAGCCCGGCTATCATCCGGGCTTCCTTTACGAACTTCTGGCGGAAACGTGCTACTAATTCTTGACTGCCTTGTGAACCGACTGATACATGGGAAGTTGCAACGTCACGGTTGCAATGTTCCTTCATGAAGAATTCTTTAATAGCTACCTTGCGTTCTAAGGCCACTTGTGTGGCAAGATAGGTGATGCCAAAGCCGCCTTGTCCCAAGACTGTTTCTATTTTATATTTTCCTCCTTGGAGGAGAGTGCCGGATTGTAATTGCATAGCTTTTTATTTTGGTGGAAATTGAAATGGTAATCTATATACAGATAGCGATTCTTGTATGAAATAATCGTATAGAAGGAAGTACCTGCTATCTCTACGCGAACTCTATTACTCATTCTCAAGTTTGCGTAGATTTTTTTGGGCAGTTTCACTTCCTTGTTCTGCAGCTTTTCGATACCATTTTATTGCTTCTGCCTTGTTCTTAGGAATACCGGGTTTTCCATATTCGTATATTAGCCCTAAATTAAAAGATGCACTAGCATTGCCTTGTTCTATTGCCATTTTATACCACTTTACTGCTTCCAAGGCATTTTCTTTCTCGTATATATCTCCTAGTTGTTTTAAGGCTTCAGCATCCCCTCTCTCTGCAGCCATTTTATACCATTTTATAGCTTCTGGGTCTTTTTTTCTGGCTCCATTGGAATATATCTCTCCTAATTTTTTTTGGGCTTTGATATCTCCTTGTTCTGCAGCTTTCTTATACCACTTTATAGCTTCGTCTATATCTTCTGGAATGCCTACCTTGTAGAAAAACATATTGCCTAGTCTATACTGTGCATCCACATTTTCTTGTTCTGCCGCTTTCTTATACCATTTTGCAGCTTCTACCCTATTTTGAGAAATACCTTGCCCATAATCGTACATATATCCCAATTTATATTGGGCACTTGCAATGCCTTGTTCTGCTGCTTTTTGATACCATTTTATTGCTTCCGAATAATTTCGCGTAACATTAAGTCCCGTATAATACAAGTTCCCCAGTTCATTTTGGGCTTTTGCATTTCCTTGATTTGCTGCTTTTTGATACCATTTTTCAGCTTCAGTAGCATTCTTTGCGACATCCCGACCAAGAAAGTACATTCTTCCTAACTCATATTGGGCCTCTGTATTCCCTTGCTCTGCTGCTTTGGCTGTTTCCTTAAAACCGTTCTTTTTCTTTGGAGGCATATTGGCACTCATGGCACTCAGGTTTGCTGTTTCGGTGTTTTGTTGCGCAGGGCGTTCTACATTCCCGGTCGCTGCATTTTCTTTTACATGAGAATTCGGGTTTATATTTTCAGCAGATGTGCCTGCATGTACTGTTACTGATGATGCGTTATCCGGTTCAGAATTTGTTACAGTGTCTGTTGCGGACAGCCATTCTGTTTCTGTATCTGTATCGGAGTTGGAACCTGTTCTGGAAGTAATATAGGCTATAATTCCTCCAATAGACAGAACAGCTATTAGGACAAGAATAATATATTTTTGATTTTTGGGGTGGGGCTGGGAAGATATGTCGTCACCTGAAGGCATAGTCTGTTCTTCATTGGCGGATGTTTGGATAACCGTAGCTTCCTCCAGCGTTATTCCTATATCTTCTTTGGGAGTTGTTTCCGTATTCTTATTTTCCAATATACTTAAAAATGCGGCTACACTTTGCGGTCTGTCTTTTTTCATAGCCGACATGACTTTTGCGATACTGGCTATTAACGAATCGCTTACTTGACGTTTTTGTAGCTCATATGCAGGAAAACCGTCATTCAATATTTCTGAAGCCTCTGGTGGACGGATTCCCGTCAACATCTTATACATAGTTGCACCAAGCGCATACACGTCCATCGTTGCCGGGAAGTCTTTACCTTCATGATAATTACTCTGTTCTATCGGTGCATATCCGGGTGTGCCGCTTCCCACTGTAGTGCTTGTTTCCGGTTTCCCGTTTTCATCATATTGCTTGGACAAGCCAAAATCGATAAGTACGGCTTCCTGATTCTTACGGAGCATAATATTTCCAGGTTTCAAGTCCAGATGAAGCATCTTATGAGCGTGCATGTAAGATAGAGCGTCTCCTATCTGTTTGGCATACATAATGCTTTCTGCTTCCGTCAAGCCTTTTTGTTGTGTGATGTATGTATCCAGATTTCCTCCATCTACATATTCCATGGCGTAGTAGACTGTGTTGTTGGCCTCGAAGTATTCCAGCACTTTAACGATATGGGGATGGTTCAGCTTACTCAGGTTTTCGGCTTCGCGCGAAAACTTCTTTTTGTAGTCATAATAGACCCCTCCTCTGCTTCCACAAGTAACAGTATTTTCTTCTCGTCCATTGATGTCTTTCATGAAGAACTCCTTGATGGCAACTTGTATGGTTGTTTCGAGTTCACCCAATGCTCCGGAAACTTTGACTTGGGTCATAGCCAAGTAGGTGATGCCGAAAGAGCCTTGACCCAATATCTTTTCTATGGTATAGGTATGTGATTTACCATATAAAATGGTATTTTGTTTAAGTGCATAATTATTTATATTACTCATATTATTAAGTAGTTGATTGTTTGTTATTATTTATGTTACAATTGTAACAAATCTCTGAATTAAATCTATCTGCTGGAGAAGATGCAAATTTGGGAACTCGTTCTTCAAGGCTCTTTCTTTTTTTCTTTCTTTGTTGCTCTTCTTGCTTTTGTTTTTCTTCTTTGGGGATAACAGGGCGAATGGGGAGTGCAACATTATTGGGCATAACCCTAACTGAATCTTTCAATAGGAAAGCGCGTCCTCTTTTGAATTTGACAAATCCCCCTCCTATTAAAGCTACGGAACCAGTCCAATAATATGCTATGGAACCGCGATTTTCTATATTTTGTCCGTTTTTGATACCGACAGCAGGCAGAAATATATTGTTGCCGTTGGGTCCGGTAATTTTGTATCCCCCTATTTTTTGGTAAGTGGTCCATGTTATCTTGCACTTATCTCTAAGTTCCATGAATTCTTTTGCTGTTGGCATACGCCAATATTTCCCTAATTGAGTTCGGGCAATATCATATTCCGAGCCACAAATATCATCAAAATCATAAATGTTAATAGAGGTAGGTCCACTGCTGGCTGTTCCCGTGGAATCTCCCCAGTAGTATAAATTCCCATATTCTTCAGGAGTTGAGGCACCGAGATTCCACCCGGCCCATCTTACACTTAAACCTAAATCTACAATTTGATCTGTTGAGATTTCATTGTGTTGAACATTGGTTCTTGTTTGCCCAATTTCTGTATTAGAGTTCTCATACCGAATAGATGAATCATGCAGAGCCGAATTATTCATAGATATAGGCGATGTAAGTATAGCACTGTCGGATACAGTACTGTCAAGCCCAATAGCTAAAGAGTTGTCTTGTGCGATATTACTCGTCTTGTTGGTTCTGCTGAGCCAAATAGTACATAATATAAGGATTAGAGCTATAACTCCCCAAAGCCATTCTTTTTTGAATAAGAAAATTCGTTGAGGCTTTGGAATGGAAGAAGGATGCTCTTTTGCTACAAATTCATTTTTAGGGGTATCTAATATTGTAGTTTCATTTTCCAAACCAGGTTTTATCCCTTCATTCAATAATGTGAGAAATTCATTAATGTTTTGCGGTCTATCTTTGCATCGAGGTTGCATTGCACCTTGTATGGCCTTTCTTATCAATGGACTTATCTTTGTTGGCAATGCTGGCAGTCCCTCGTCATTCACATCACTGGCCTCTGGCGGTTGTTGGCTTGTCAACAAATAAAACAATGTTGCTCCGAGAGAGTAAATGTCTGTACCTGGTGAGAATGTTTTTACTCCACCTTGCTTATATTGTTCCAAAGGTGCATATCCTTTGCTGATACCGATTGGCGTACTACTTGTTTGGTTACCGGTGTCATCATAACGTTTGGATATACCGAAGTCTATTAGTACAGCTTCTCCATTGTTCCGAAGCAGAATGTTGGATGGCTTTACGTCCAGGTGCATGGTTTTACGGTGATGAAGATATTCCAACGCATCAGCTATCTGGAGGACATAACTTAATGCTTCAGAATCGGACATTGCTCCATTGGTTTCAATCCGTTCTTTTAAAGAACCGCCATCTATATACTCCATTACGTAATAAGCTGTGTCATTTTCTTCAAATACATCATAGATGGATATAATGTGTGTATGCGCCAATCCTGCAATGATTTGGGCTTCTTTGATAAACTTTTGGCGGAATCGTTCTACTAACTCCCGGCTACTTTGGGTACCCATAATGATATGTGAAGTCTTCTCATTGCGTTCGCAGTAGTCTTTCATGAAGAATTCTTTGATGGCTACTTGACGGTTCAATCCGGTCTGAAGGGCTTGGTAAGTAATTCCAAAGCCACCTTGTCCCAATATGGACTCTATCTTGTATTTTCCTCCTTGAAGGAAAGAACCTGATTGTAATTGCATAGTTTTTTATTTTGGCGGAATTTAAAATTAAAATAATGCAAACTATAACAGTTTATTCTGATACGGGGCGAACGGAATTTCCCTCCTTACAATAGTCGCTGTACAACGGACTCCAGCCGTTAATACTGAAGACGAGGCTGGAGGCGCTACTAGAAGTGCTATTAGCTGTCTTTCGTGTTCCTGACCAATAGCGGCCATTTCTTCCTCGACCATATACCGTTCCACCGTAAGCGTAGCAGTATCCTGATGCAGGGAGGAAGATTCGATTTCCATTCGGTCCTGTTACCATATAGCCTGCAACTTTTTTGTATTCAGTCCATTTCCATATACATTTATCAGATAATTCTTTTAATTCTTGCTGTGTAGGTAGCCTCCATTTCTCTCCCCATTTAGCACGAGCAATGTCATATTGAGTGCCGCTGATGTTGAAAGGGGGAGTGCCACTGAGAGAATCGCTACTATTTGTTGCTTTTTTTTCTCCGGTCGGGTCCGCCCATCCATATAGTCCTCCGTATTCTTCGGGAGAAGATGCTCCGACATTATAGGCTGCCCATTTCACACTCAAGCCAAGATCTACCGGATTGTTTTCAGTTGGAATTACTTCCGTAGCAAAGGCTTCTTCTTTAAGAGGAGTGGTATCACTTGGTTTTTGAGTAAACCAGACAACTGTTGCTAACAAAAGTGCGACGACAACCCCTATAAATATGGGTAACTTGTTACTGCTGGAGGGCTGTTTTTGGGGAGGCAACTTTTCTTTCTTGGCAATGATGGTAATATCCTCTCTTTCCGGTTTATTCAACAATTCTAAAAAATCTTTTATGCTTTGTGGACGTTGTCTTTTGGGTTGCATGGCAGCACGAATCGCTCGTTCGGTAGTTGCCGATATGTTTGCGGGTAAGGCTGGTAGTCCGTCATCGAACACAATGTTGGCAGCCGGCGGTGTCGTTCCTGTCAGCAATTTATAGAGTGTAGCACCTAATGAATAAATATCTGTAGTTGGTGTGAATATTTGCACTCCTCCAGCTACATATTGTTCCATTGGTGCATATCCGGTACTGATGCCTACCGGAGTAGTACTGGTCTGTTGCCCGCTTTCATCGTATCGCTTGGATAGTCCGAAGTCTATCAACACTACTTCTCCCTCTTCTCTCCGCAAAATGTTTCCAGGTTTCACATCCAGATGGCTCATCTGCCGTTGGTGGATATAGTTCAATGCTCCTGCTATTTGATGGATGTAATGCAGCGCTTCCGTTTCTTGTAGTGCACCGTATCGCGTCACATATTCTTGCAGAGAACCTCCTTCTATATATTCCATCACATAGTAAGCTGTGTCGTTTTCTTCGAACACATCATGTATACGGATAATATTAGGATGGTTAAGTCCGGCAATGGATTGTGCTTCTTTTATGAATTTTTGCTGAAAACGAGCTACGAGTTCACGGCTTCCTTCCGTCCCGATGGTAATGTGTGACGTATCGGCGTTGCGGTTGCAATACTCTTTCATAAAAAACTCTTTGATGGCTACCCTACGGTTTAGTCTTGTTTGCCATCCTAAATAGGTGATGCCAAAGCCGCCTTGCCCAAGTATTCCCTCTATTCTGTATTTACCCTCTTGTAGAAGGGTGCCCTCTATCAACTGCATATCAATCAATTCCCTTTCTTTTCCCAGTTATTCAGTACTTGTTTCAAGTTCTCTTTCTTTATTTCTGCCATTTCTAATTGTATCGTTACGAGTTGGGAACGTAAATCCAGGCAGATAGAGTCTTGCCGGTCATTTAATCTCTCCATTGTCTCAGTGGAGACATCATTGTAGGTGGCATTCCGCTTTTTGTCTTGTTCCTGTATCTTCTTCTGAAGAGACTTTTCTTGAGCACTCAAAGCTTTTAGCCTGACGGCCTGAATTGTGTCGTTATTACTGCGTACATTTTGGGGGTGGAATGTGGATGCGTGCAGATTACTCATGATACAACACATCAGTAATAGGCACGAGGCGATTATAATATTTTGCGGCTTCATTGTTTCTGTATATTTAGGGTTTATCATATTTTGAAAAATCTTTTACTCCGGATAACATGCTTTTCCCCAGCATATTAGTGGGTTCCACTATTGAAGGTATCAGGGCATATTCGGGTGGGAATCCTTCGGGAGTGTTGGCCGAAACTTCAGCATATTCTCCTTCTGTGGAGCAAAGTGCCTCTTTATAGGAACTTAGTGCTGTTTTGGGGATGAGCAGTTTGATTTTCAGCTTGCCGGCAATTTTTATCAGGAATACTTTTTGTCCGTTGAGCTCTGCGGTGGATATCGGTTCTGTTCTGCGCATGATGATTTGCTCCAGATGTTCCATTTGGGAGAACTCCCGGTACGAGAGTATCTGTAATGAAGTAGGCAAATCGATTTGGGTTATATTGGGACAATCGATTAAAGCCTTCCAGCGTATAGCAGTGGTACCTTCGGGAATACGTATCTTTCCTGAGCGTCCGCGGGGGCAACCTAACAGAGTTGTTTTGTCTTTGTTATAGAGTATTCCGTCTATGGAAGTAAAGTTTGGATTATTGGCATCCACTTCTATGCTTTGCAGCTGTTTCAATGATTTCAAATTCTGCAGGCTGGTGAGCTTTGCCGGGATGACGATGGAGGTCAAACGGTCACTCCAGCGGAACATTTTGAGGTTCACTTGTGTCCAGTCGCTGCCCAACGTTACCTGCCCGATTGCTGTACACCGGAAGAATACTCCTTCACCAAAGCGGACGCTGTTGCCGGGAAATACGATTTTCTCTAATCCGCTGCAACCTTCAAAGGCAAAATCGCCTATGGACGAAAGCCCGGAAGGCAGTACAATGCCTTTTAGGGAAGCTGCATTGCTGAATGCCTTCTTGCCAATGCCGACAACACGGTATATCGTGTTGTTGTGCTTTACCCTTGCCGGAACGGATATCTCACCGGTATACAGAGAGGGTTGGGGGGCAGAGATGTTCCCTTGGTAGGTAACTTCCACATGTTGTTTCTTTGCATCTACAATGTTGAAGAAGAATTTCTCTCCATTTTTTCCGGTGACGGTGAAATCGTGTGCGTAGAGCAGGGAGGTGCTTCCCAATAATAGGATGAATGTGATTATATTTATTCGTTTCATAGCTTTAGCAAATATAGTGTGATGAATAAAATTAGGCCATGTAGCCGGTTACGTCGGCATCGTTTATATAGTCGGGTATTGGGTCATTGTCTGCCAGCAATGTAGCATCCTCGTTTACGCCGGTTGCTTGTGTGGTTGCCATAGACAATCCTTCCATGCGAATGCCTGCCTCTTCTATATTGATGACCTCATTGTCTGTAATTATTCCATTATTGTCCATATCTGCCACCATGGCATCTGCTATTCCATCCCGGTCGATGTCAACGACAAGAGTTTCTTGTCCGTTGACAATAACACCGGCTATATCCATTTGCGAGCCGTCTTCACACGTAACCGTTTCATAGGAGACCACACTGATGGTATCTTCGTTATGCGGTTCATCGTTGCTGTTTCCGGGCATGATAGGTGTGGCAGGGGTATCAGGCTTCTGAGGGGCAATTGGCTCATTGGTTAAAGGTACTTCCGAAGTTACTGTAGGGGTATCAGTGTGGGGAGGCTGTACCAGTCCTTCGGTGACTGGCTCTGTTGCAAAAGCTGTCTGGGCCATTGAACCGGCCGCTACGCCTATTGCAGCTCCGATGGATGAGCTGGCGCCATTTTGCCAATTGTAACTTTTCTGTTCCACATTTTTCTGTGTGGAATTAGTGCTTTCCTGGTTTGTTTTTTTAGTCTTCATAGTTGCTCATTTTTAATGGTTTATAACTTATTCTGCAACAAAAATATAAAGAGAGGCATACAATGGCAAATTTCAAAAAGTATACTACATAAACCCTGCGGTTTAAGGTATCAATCCCTCATTTTTCAAGGGATTCTTACTTCTCGGTAAATTTGGATTTGCAATAGGGACAGCTCGTCATCTTTTTCAGGTCGTCATACTGTTGATATCCCATGAAATGATGGCATTCCGGGTTGGGGCATACATAGTCCTTATGAAATTTCTTATCAAGGTCGTCCAGAAATCTGGGAAGTGTAGAAGATGACCGGTAGGTTATCACAAAGAAATAGATGGCCAATAAAAGTCCTGCAGAATATAGAATGACACGCAAAGCCGGCAGGTCGGCAATGCCCGGAATAAATCCGCAGAAAATGGCAGACATGGAAAATACGCCTGTTACAGAACGGATTGCTGCAGACTTCTTTTCTTTTATCTGTATCTGGAGTTTGGTGTCGTGAAATTCGTCCCATACTTCTTGTAGGTGACGGATAGAGAACGATTTGGGTATTGATGCTCCCAGCCCTTTTATAATGGCCGCTATATCCATGAAGTAACGGTCTGCCCCCAGCTCTATGCGGTCTTTTCCGGAAATGTGCTTGGACTCGATTTGCACACCATTGACGTAAGTGACGTTTTCGGGTTTCAGATTGGTAATGATATAGCCTCCTTTGTCATCGGTCACCACTTTACAGTGCTGGCGGCTG
This sequence comes from Bacteroides sp. D20, assembly GCF_003436255.1. Taxonomy (NCBI): domain Bacteria; kingdom Pseudomonadati; phylum Bacteroidota; class Bacteroidia; order Bacteroidales; family Bacteroidaceae; genus Bacteroides; species Bacteroides sp. D20. The sequence goes on from NZ_QSOO01000006.1 coordinate 9,190, forward strand.
ACGGATTTGGGTACGCTGTTGGCGTTCCCCCAAAAACGGTCTTGGTTGTTTATGCTGATACGCAGGCGGGATGCACCGGCTTCTCTTCCTATGATAAGTTCCATGGCATTATTGTTTTTATTATGCAGATTTTATATTGAGGAATATTTCTTTCAGTTTTTTCAGTGCTTCTTTGGAAATCTCCAGTTGAAATGCAAATGATGAATAGTCACTTAAAACGAGTCGCTGTTTGATGACATTTATCTGGTAAACATAGTTCAGATTAATGATGAACCGTTTGCCGATACGGGCAAAGCAGCGTGCCTTTTCTTTCAGTCGCTCTTCAAGGACTTTTTCGGTCTGGGCTAAATTCAGGCAAATAATACCGCGTAGCTTGTTCGTAAGTATTATATTGGTGTAATTTCCATCGGATTCAAAATATACAATCTTGGAAATGTCCAATCTAAGAAGCTCATCGCGTGAATTGAAAAACAAGAAGTTGGTTGTCGTATCCATTGTAACTTATTTATTATTTTTTTTTAATGTATCCTCTTCTGTATAGCTGTTTGATATTAACCCGATTAGAGGAATTTTTACTCGCTTTTTGTACTTTACATCTTCAATAATGATGTCACATAAAAAGTAACTTATATCGATGGTGATTTCTATTGTTTCAGGAGAATATCCCAAATAATCCTTTAGCGGAATGATAAAACGTCTACTGTCTATTTCCATAAAGTAGGAGTCGCCGTCTCCGGGAAATGTGACACTGCGCTTTAAAGGGAAGCTGTAGAAATTGCATAAAAAAGAGCATTCTCTGACATGATTCTCTAGTGTATACCCCGCCAATACTTTAAAAGGCAGACAATCAAGGAAGGCAAATGAACTTATCTGGCCAATAACAGATGAATACCATATAGATAGGGCTTTAGGCAAGAATTCCCAGTATAGTTCTAAATCGGTCATAGGTATGGCGGGAGATGTTACATCATATTCTTGTAAGATGTGCTCTTCAGTAGTTCCCACTCCGGAGTATTCGGCCTCATAAAGGCCTTCTCCGTATTCGGCAATGCAGTATTCCTCTTTGGAGCAGATGCAGATAGGCATGTCATTTGAATGGATGATGCAAGGTATCGCTGAGGCGATATGGATTTCTTCAGTAACCCGTATCTTTGATGTTTTATCGTTGTCAAAGTACTTGTTGATAAATCTTAAGACATCAAAATAATGGCATAGACTTTTCCTATATGTTATGACCTTGAAACGGCTGTCTTGTATAGACTGGCGATTTTTCTTGATGAATGCATCCAGTGAGGTGTTGAAATGTACAATTACCGGATTTATGGGCTTTTCTATTATCTCTTCTACCAGTGTTTTTCCTTCCAGGGGCAGTTCATAAATATTGTCATTCAGAAAATAAACCAGTTTGTCATTTTGGACGTAATAAAAGGCAATGCCTTGATATGTGGCATGCTGCTTATTGTAGGAAGTGTGTTTGGCGCTTTCATCAGTATGGGAGTTCGTAGTGCTATGGGTTAAAGCCACGAACTCATTTACTGTTTGAGGGCGCTTTATCCTCATGGGGGCCATTGCTTTTTTTATGGCAGATATTGTTTGCGCGCTTATGTGCTTTTGCCGCAGCTCTTCTTCTGCAAATCCTTCATTTAGTATTTCAGAGGCCTTGGGCGGGGTCTTTCCTGTCAGCATTTTAAAGAGAGTGGCCCCTAAAGCGTAGATATCCAATGTGGGCGCGAGTATTTTCCCATATTCTTGCGAACCTTGCTCTAAGGGGGCATAACCGGGAGTACCAAGGCCAATAGTAGTGCTTGATTCCGGTTCTCCGTTTTTGTCGATTTGTTTGGATAGCCCAAAATCTATCAGAAACAAAGTGTTATCTGTACGTCGCATGATATTTTTAGGCTTTAAGTCAAGGTGCAGCATCTTTTGGGAATGCATATATTGCAATGCTTTTCCTATCTCCTCTACATATTGTAGCGCTTCTTTTTCCGGCAATCCTCCTTTCTCCAATATATATGCATCTAGACTGCTCCCTTCGATATACTCCATTACATAGTAGTAGGTGTTGTTCTCTTCAAAAGACTCTAAAACCTTAACGATGTTTTGATGGTTGAGGCGAGCTAGGTTTAAGGCCTCTTTTTTAAATTTCTTTCCATATTTGTATGCAATGCTATTGGGAGATGGCTCATAAATATCTCCTGATGAACTTCTGGCACTTACATCTTGTAGAAAAAATTCTTTGATGGCTACGGATACATTGCTATTCAAGATGCCTAATTCGCCTTTCAGGCAAATTGAAGCCAAATAGGTTATACCGAATGCTCCATGACCTAATACACCTTTAATTTGGTAGTTGTAGGAATGGCCATGGAGTATAGTTCCACAAGATAAAGTGTGAATGCTGCTTTGCATGAATCTATATGTCTGTCTAATTGTTGCTGATACTTGCCTCTTGTTTCACTGTGAAAACATATGATTGGGCAGAGTCTTAGCCGTTCAAAGTTATAGAACTTGTTAATGAATTCAAAAGCAAGAAATGTGGAAACTGTACTATTATGCATATTTTATGGTTATGTGGCTGTAATATGATGTTAAGTGTGACAAACTTTTCTGCTCTACTCTTCTGGGACGGATATTTCCTACAGTTGAACACAAGAGGACTGTAAGCTGGAGTAAAAGGGACGGGCACTTCTTGGCTGAAATACCTGCTGTTTGTCATCCGGATATTTGTAGTTTATAGTTGCGCACAGTTGTGGAACGCTTTCTTCACAGTTGTGGAATAACTTTCTCATTAATGTGAAGAAGGCGTATCACAACTGTGCGCAACTGTTTTTGATGTGGTGTTGGCGTAGGAAAGTACTCTTCTCTGTGCAAGGAGGACCTGCTTCTTGTATAAGAGAAGCCTGCTTTTTTGTAAGAGGACACGGTTATGTAAGCAAAATCTGCTTACATACTTGCATGGTGGTTGCTTACATAACTTAATGCTCTGTGCAGTAGGTTGTTATATGTGTCTATGCAAGCATGCAAGTAGAATGTGCGATAAAGTTATAGTATCTTGAGTTATAGAATAGATTCTTGTTTGTGGATTTATCTTTTGCAAAGTCTTGGAATATACTGCCGGAGCACTGATGATAATGAAAAAGAAACTTTTTAAATTGCCGATTTGTTCTTAACTTTGTCAGTCGGAATATCAATAAACAGACTGAAAGATGAATGTAAGAGGAATATCTATGTGCTTGCTATGTGCCGGAGCGCTGTTTGTGGCTTGTGGTAGCAAGAGGGGAAAGACTGTGGAAGTTGCTGAACAAGCCGATACGGTACATGTCGTTGGTGGTGATAAGGATAAGCATGGTTGCATTGCATCTGCCGGATATACCTGGAGTGAGGTTCAGAAAGACTGTATCCGTCTGTGGGAAAAAGGAGTCCGTATGAACGCTGTGGATGATGCGGAGAAGATGTTGTTTCTGGTGCTCAGTCCCGATTCTACCCAAGTGGAACTGTTCTTTTCGGAAGAAGAAATGCCGAATGAGATTCTGGAGCGCCGTGGCCTTCCTGCGGGGGGATATGTTTGGAATGTGGAAGATGATGATACAAAGAATGTGCGTTTGGAAGATGGAAGATGGACGGTCAGCCAGCGCGGTCGGCTTATTTACCGGCAGGCAGAAGAGGCTGCGGGGAACTAATATGTAGAGAAATGGAGGATTTGAAGATATTGACAGAGTCTGTCTGCTGCATAGCCCGTGAAGCCGGATATTTCTTGAAAGAAGAGCGGAAAAACTTCAGCCGGGAAGCGGTACAGAAGAAACAAGCCCATGATTATGTCTCTTATGTAGACAAGGAGTCGGAGAAGCGGGTGGTGGCTGCGCTTCGGGAACTTCTTCCCGAGGCTGGATTTATAGCCGAGGAAGGTTCTGCTGTCTATCACGATGAACCCTACTGTTGGGTAGTGGACCCGTTGGATGGGACAACGAATTATATTCATGATAATGCTCCCTATTGTGTCAGCATCGCTTTGCGCGACAAGGATTCTTTGTTGCTGGGAGTTGTTTATGACCCTTGCCGGGATGAATGTTTTTATGCCTGGCAGGGAGGTGGCGCTTATGTGAATGGAGAACGGATGGAGGTCTCGTCTGTCCAGCAGGTGGAGGATGCCTTTGTAGTGACGGAACTCCCTTATAATTCCGACCGGTATGCACGTACCGGTGAGCATTTGATTCATGAACTTTACGGGCGTGTGGCAGGCATCCGCATGACCGGTTCCGCTGCGCTTGCCATCTGCTATGTGGCTGCCGGACGTTTTGATGCCTGGCTTGAGGCGTTTATCGGCAAATGGGACTTTTCTGCGGCGGCGCTGATGGTGCTGGAGGCTGGTGGAAGAATCACTGACTTTTGCGGTAGTGACGCCTTTTTGGACGGACATCATATCATTGCCACTAACGGACTGCTGCATCCGTTGTTCTTGAAGCTGGCAGGTGAGGTCTTGCCATTATAGCAAACAAGGCGATGGAGTGTATTGCTCTGTTGCCGTTTTTTTAATACTATACGATGAAAAACATAGTTAAAACCTGGTTCTTTTCTTTTGTCCATCTCTTTTTTCCGCGTCAGTGTGCCGTGTGTGGTGCTATCTTGCAAGAGGGTGAAGAGGGCATCTGCATGAAGTGCAATATGGATATGCCCCGGACAAACTATCATCTTCGTAAGGACAATCCGGTGGAACGTATGTTTTGGGGGAAGATACCTCTGGAACATGCCACATCTTGTTTCTTTTACCATAAAGGGAGTGATTTCCGCCGCATTCTCCATCAGTTGAAATATGGAGGGAGGAAAGACCTTGGCGAAGTGATGGGGCAGTTTATGGCGGCGGAGTTGTCGGCTACCGGTTTCTTCAGTGATGTGGATGTCATAGTCCCCGTTCCTCTGCATCCGCGTAAGCAGAAAATGCGTGGGTACAATCAGAGCGAATGTATAGCCCGCGGTGTTTCCGCTGTCACCGGTATTCCCGTAGATACTGCTTCCGTTGCCCGTATGAGGCATACGGAAACGCAGACCCGTAAATCCTCTTATGAACGGTGGGAGAATGTGGACGGTATCTTCTGTCTGCGTCGTGCTGACGCTTTTGCAAGGAAGCATGTACTGATTATAGATGACGTATTGACTACCGGTGCCACCACTACGGCTTGTGCCGATGCGCTCAAGGAAGTGGAGGGTGTGCGCATCAGTGTATTGACACTGGCGGTAGCGGCCTCATAAGTCAGAAACGATAACGGCCGCCTGCTACGATTGTTCCGGTATATCCTACTCCGAATTCTGTGAAGAAGGCAAACCGGCTTCCGTATTCGATGCCTAGAAAACTGAATTGATAAGCGAATTTTGTCTTGTGAAAGACTTCTCCTCCAAAACTGTTCCGGAGGAAATAGGCACCGAGCCCTGCTGAGGTATACAGAGAGAATTTGGGGCGGGTAAACCAGTGCCACCGGAAGGTGGGAAGAATATACAGATACCTTCGGTTGTCTTTGGTGTTTTCATCCAAAGCTTCGTAAAGGCTGCTGGCTGTCCCTTTGTTGCCGGTTATTCCTCCGGTTACTCCCAGGCTGATTTTGCGGTTGAATCTATAAATGTAGCTGATGCTCAGGGCACCGTAGTAGTTTGTCTTTTCGCGTGTATAAACTCCGAAACTCAGTACCGGAGCGAAGCACTCCTCGGCCATGCTGTTGGCATCGGTAATGGGCAGGAAACCATAGCTGACGGAAAATTCATGGTGCCGGAACTTTTCTTGGGGCAGAACGGGTATGTCTTGTGCTTTGCAAAATGTACATACAGTCAATCCGATGATTAAAAAGAGTAGGGCTGTTCTCATTATAGTCGTATTTTTGAATTAAATTTCATGGCTCTGCAAATAAAGACAGAAGGTCGGGATAAATTCCCTATAAATATTCCACAAATATATGTTAATTTCATGAAAGATGAAAGATTTCCGTTTGTTCGTTAAGTGCGGCTGATGGAGAAAACAAAAAAGGTTCGCCTAATTGACAAACCTTTTCGCTCTTCCTCTTGGACTTGAACCAAGGACCCTCTGATTAACAGTCAGATGCTCTAACCGACTGAGCTAAGGAAGAATATGCATTCAAGTTTTTTCGCTCTTCCTCTTGGACTTGAACCAAGGACCCTCTGATTAACAGTCAGATGCTCTAACCGACTGAGCTAAGGAAGAATGTTGTTTTTTCTCAAATGCGCTGCAAAAGTAATAGGATATTTTGAAATATGCAATATCTTTGCAAAAAAAATATCGAAGATGGATAAAATAATTGGGTTGGGCAATGCTTTGGTTGATGCACTGGCAATCATTGAGGATGATAATATTTTGACGGAGATGCAGCTCCCGAAAGGAAGTATGACTCTGATTGATGAAGATAAGTTCTTGAAAATTAGTGAGTATTTCAGCCGGATGGAGACGCATCTGGCTAACGGAGGTTCTGCCGGAAACGCAATTCGGGCAATGGCATGCCTTGGTGCGGGTACGGGATTCATCGGAAAAGTAAGCAATGACTTTTACGGTAACTTTTTCCGGGATAGCCTGCTGGAACGTGGGACAGAGGCGAATTTATTGCTTTCCACTACCCTTCCGTCCGGTGTAGCCTCTACTTTCATTTCTCCTGATGGGGAGCGTACTTTCGGCACTTATTTGGGGGCGGCTTCTACATTGAAGGCGGAAGATCTTTCGCTGGATATGTTCAAAGGATATGCTTACCTATTTATAGAGGGGTATCTGGTGCAAGACCATGATATGATTCTCCGTGCCATTGAGCTGGCTAAAGAGGCCGGCTTACAAGTATGTTTGGACATGGCGAGCTACAATATAGTAGAAGGAGACCTTGAATTTTTCTCTCTGTTGGTCAACAAATATGTGGATATTGTTTTTGCCAATGAGGAAGAGGCAAAGGCCTTTACGGGTAAGGAACCGGAGGAAGCATTGGACATCATTGCCAAAATGTGTAGCATAGCCATTGTAAAGGTGGGTGCCCGTGGTTCTCTGATTCGCAAAGGTACAGAGATGGTGCAGGTACAAGCGGCTCCGGTAGAGAAAGTGGTGGACACTACAGGAGCTGGCGACTATTTTGCGGCAGGTTTCTTGTATGGACTGACGTGTGGCTACTCGCTGGAGAAATGTGGCAAGATAGGCTCCCTTCTCTCCAAAGATGTGATACAAGTGGTGGGTACAGAGCTTCAGGCTGCACAATGGGAAAAAATCAAGGAAGAAATTTTATTAATTAATTAGCATTTATCACATAGACATATTATGAGAAGAATTTTAAAGATACGCTGGATGGTTGCCTTGCTGATTGTAGTGGGAGCCGTTTGTTTTTGGGGGTTTAAGAGTGGTGATAGCCGTAGTTTTCAAATAGCAAAGAATCTGGATATATTCAATTCCATTGTGAAAGAGTTGGATATGTTTTACGTGGATACGATTGATCCTAACAAGACTATCCGTGAAGGTATTGATGCCATGCTCTACTCGCTGGACCCCTACACGGAGTATTATCCGGAAGATGACCAAAGCGAACTGGAGCAGATGCTGAAGAATTCCTATGGCGGTATAGGTTCTGTGATTACTTGGAACCCGAAACTGAAACGTTCCATGATATCTGAGCCATACGAGAATATGCCTGCTGCCAATGTAGGTCTGAAAGCCGGAGATATTCTGATGGAGATTGACGGGAAAGACCTTGCCGGAAAGAACAACCAGGAAGTCAGCGAGATGCTTCGCGGACAAGTGGGTACCAGCTTCAAGCTGAAAGTGCAACGTCCCGGTACGGAGAAGCCGTTGGATTTCGACATTGTGCGCCGTTCCATCCAATTACCGTTCATACCTTATTATACGGTGCTGGATAATAATATAGGTTATATCAACCTCAGCACCTTCTCGGGAAATCCTTCCAAGGAGTTCAAGCAGGCTTTTCTGGACTTGAAGAAGCGAGGGATGACTTCGTTGGTGATTGACTTGCGGAACAATGGGGGCGGCTTGCTGGATGAGTCTATAGAGATAGCCAACTTCTTTCTGCCTCGCGGAAAGACACTTGTGACGACAAAAGGCAAGATTAAGCAAGCCAGCAATACCTACAAAACATTGCGTGAACCGTTGGATTTGGAAATTCCTTTGGCTGTGCTGGTCAATGGCGGAACGGCTTCTTCGTCAGAAATCCTTGCGGGTTCTTTGCAGGACCTTGACCGTGCGGTCATTATCGGTAACCGTACTTTCGGTAAGGGATTGGTGCAGACCACCCGTCCGTTGCCATACGGTGGTACCATGAAGCTGACGACTTCCAAATATTATATTCCCAGCGGCCGTTGTGTGCAGGCTATCGACTACAAGCACCGGAATGAAGACGGCAGTGTGGGACGTATTCCGGACAGCCTTACTACCGTGTTCCATACGGCTGCCGGACGTGAAGTGCGTGATGGTGGAGGCGTGACTCCGGACATTGCGGTGAAGCAGGAGAAGCTGCCCAACATTCTGTTCTATCTTGTCAATGACAATCTTATTTTCAATTATGCTACGGACTATTGCTTGAAACATCCTACCATCTCTTCAGCAGAGCAGTTTGAAATTACAGATGCCGATTATGCGGACTTCAAGGCGATGGTGAAAAAGGCGGACTTCAAATACGACCAGCAGACAGAGAAGATGCTGAAGAACCTGAAGGAGATGGCCGAATTTGAGGGCTATCTGACTGATGCTTCGAAAGAGTTTGAAGCGTTGGAGAAAAAATTGTCGCATAATCTGGACCGTGACCTTGACCATTTCTCCAAGGACATCAAGAGCATGATTGCGGTAGAAATCATCAAGCGTTATTATTTCCAGCGTGGAAGCATTATCCAGCAGTTGAAAGATGATGATGATTTGAAAGAGGCTGTAAAGATACTCACTGCTCCGGAAAAATACAAGGAAATGTTGACTGCTCCGGCAGTGACGTCAATGTCTCTGCAACAAAGAAAGGAGACAGCCCCGGTTTTTCTGAGTACCGCTACGAGAGCAAATGAACATGTTTATGATGAAATAGTATAAGGACACTCTTAAGAGGATTCTTTTATTTGCTCCTTAATTTATACCGGATAGTCTCTGTATAAGCCTTTTATACACGACTATTCGGTTAAGTTGTTTGTAGGGTATTAACTTGTTTTATATTTTTGCAGGTGATAATGAAAATATTGACAAGGTTATGAAACAATTGAATTCTCTGAAAGTATGGCTGTCTGTGGTATTGTTGCTTTGCTTCTCTCTTTCCGGACAAGCCCAGTTCCTGCGCACTTCCTACTTTATGGAAGGAAGTAACCAGCGTATGCAGCTCAATCCGGCCTTGATGCCGGGACGCGGTTATCTGAATATTCCCGTGATAGGTTCGTTGAATGCTACCGTCAACTCCAGTTCCCTGGGGTATAGGGATATTATGGACATTATTGAGAACAGTGATGATAGCGACTATTTCATGAGCAATGACTTTATGAACCGACTGGATGCTACCAATAACTTGAATGTGAATTTGAGTACCGACATTCTGTCTGCCGGATGGTATAAAGGAAAGAACTTCTGGTCAGTCAATGTGGGGATGCGTAATGATATCGGTGCCGCCATACCGAAAACCATGTTCCAGTTTATGAATAACATGAGCAGCCGGGAGTTTGGTGACAATATTTCTGACTATTTGGGTATTAACGAAACCATTAATGGACAGAAGCTTGAGATAAATTCCTATGCGGAAGTCGGCCTTGGCTTTGCAAGGAATATCACAGACCGGCTGGCTGTGGGCGGTAAAGTGAAGATGCTGCTGGGTATCGGTAACTTAAAGCTGAACATCAACCAGATTCATGTGGAAACTCCTTCTGTCGGCTCTTCAGGAGTGACGAGTAAAGCTTCCATTCAAGTGGATGCAACTTTGGAGAACTCGTCAAAGCTGTTAGAACTTCCCGAGAATGAGAATGGTGATTATATCGATGAAATCGATTTTGGCAGTTTTGGTTTTGCCGGATATGGTGGGGCTATTGATTTGGGAGTATCTTACAAGTTACTGGATAAATTGACACTTTCTGCTTCAGTTCTTGATTTGGGCTTTATCAAATGGTCTAAATCGAATACCAGTATAGCGCGAGCCAATGCGGAGCAGACTTATGATCTTCTTGATCCGGCCTCGCAGCAGGAATTCATGAATATTGTGAACAGCGGCGAGATTCTTAACTATGACATGTTGCAGCTCAAGACAGAGGAGGCTTCTGAGAAGAGCCGTACCCGTGGATTGACTTCTACAATGGTTCTTGGCGCTGAATATGCCTTACTGAATGATTGGCTGGTAGTGGGTGCCTTGTATACCGGTCGTTTTGCCAAACCGAAAACTTTGAATGAGCTGACTTTCTCTGCCTGCATCCGTCCGACGAATGCTTTCAATGTAGCTGCCAGCTATTCCGTACTTCAAGGAGCCGGTAAAACCTTCGGTCTGGCACTGAAACTGGGTCCTTTCTTTGCGGGAACAGACTATATGTTCTTTGGCAAGAATACGAAGAATGTCAATGCTTACTTGGGGGGGTCTATTCCTTTGGGAAAACAGAAAACGGCTGAAAATTAATAAAGTGAGTTATCAGTTGTCGCGGGTTATCTTTCTATAAAAGAGGATAATCTGCGATTTTGTTTTTACGAAAACGCAAAAAGCTTTATCTTTGCTGGTAAATACCTATAAACAGTACTCATGAGAATTGCAATAACGTTTCTCTTGTTTTTGGTTTTCAGTAGTTTGCTGCAAGCTTCACCCATACCTTTTTCTCCTATAGTGAGGAACTATTCGGTGTCGGATTATAATGCCGGTATTCAGAATTGGGCCATTGCTCAAGACGAAAGAGGAGTGATGTATTTCGGTAATAACAGTGGGCTGTTGGAATTTGATGGAAGTGCTTGGCGGCTGTATGAATTACCGACAAAAGGAATTGTGCGTGCTATATATATCAGTGAAGATGGAAGAATTTATGTAGGCTCTTACGAAGAATTCGGTTATTTTGTCCGTACTCCTTATGACACTCTTGAATATCATTCATTGAAAAATAAGGTGAAAGATTTTGCGTTTCATAATGACGAAATCTGGGATATTGCTTGCGTTCAAGGAGAAATTGTATTTCAATCATTCGGTTCTCTCTTTTTTTATAATGGAAATTCGGTAGAAGGTATTCGAATGAAGAACCTTCCACTGAATTTGTTCCAGGTTGGAAATACTTTTTATTCTCAAAGAATAAACGGTGGACTTTATGTCTTTGCCGGTAGGGAAATGAAAGAACTTATTCCCAGAAAGGCATTTGGAGATAGTGATGTCCTGGCCGGGCTCCCTTATGATGATGCGGTTTTAATGTTTACCCGTAATCAGGGAGGTTTCCTGTATCGAGATGGGAGGGTAGAAAAATGGGAAACTGAATGTGATGATATATTCAAGAAGCATACCATTAATCGTGCGGTGATGACCAAAGATAGTTGCTACGTTGTTGGCACAATATCCGATGGCATATATGCGTTGGATAAAAAGGGAAAGCTGATTTGGAAGGTCAATACGGATAATAAACTACAGAACAATACTGTTTTGAGATTGTATTGTGATGATGACAACAATATATGGACAGCTTTGGATGAAGGTATTGCCTATATACACAACAATTCTTTAATCTATTATTATGAACCTCCATTTCGTAAAATAGGCATGGTATATGATGTTTTGGTAAGGGAAAATGAAGCTTATATTGCTTCTAATCAAGGACTTTATTGGCTTAGGGATGGAAAGACTGAATTAGTTCCGGGTTTGGAAGAACAAGCGTGGTTCGTCGATGAATGGGGAAAACAGATTTTCTGCGGGCACAACAAGGGAACTTTCCTTATATCAGGACTGAAATCAAAGCTGGCATCTGATGTAAAAGGAGGGATGTGTATGGAAAAAATTGAATTGAAGGAACAATCTTTTTTGTTGGAGGGAGCTTATGCGCTTCTGAATTTATATACGGAGACTGCTTCGGGAGAGTATTGCTTTACTCGGTCCTTACGTGGGTTCAGTCACATGATTCGTCATATAGAAGTGGACCATCAAGGGAATATTTGGGCGAAACATTTAAGGAATGGTTTGTATCGCTTTCGGATTGATTCGGATATGAAGCAGGTAAAGGATGTGCGGAAGTATGAGAGTTTGGGAGAAGTGAAAGGTGGGAGTTTTACTTTGTTCAAAATCAATGGTCGGGTAGTTTTTTCTAATGGGGAATATTTCTATACTTACGAAGATATGACTGATTCGATTGTTCCCTATGAAACAATGAATGAACAATTGATGGAATTGAAGGGAATCAAGACTGTGAGTCATGCGAACGGAGATTACTATTGGTTTGTGGGCGACAGGACTGTGTATTTGGTGAAGTGTGCGATAAATACTTTCAATATCGAACTTCGGATTCCATATTCTTTGTTTGACGGTCTGGCTGTGGAAGAACGAGGAAGCGTGGTTTATGACAAGAGAAATAATCATTCCTATCTTTGCTTGAATAATGCTATTGCCCGTATTGAAACAGATAGTTCCTCGTTATATAAATCTCAGACTAGGCGTTCTTTATGGATTTCAGAGATGCAGGTTACTGAGGAATTCAGTGATAAACGGAAAACATTGGTCGTGCAGTCGGGAGTCAAGGTCGAACATGAGTTTAATACAGTGAGTTTTACATTGTGCTATCCGGTTTATAACGATTATACTTATAAAGTAAGATACCGGTTGGAAGGGTATTCTGATCAGTGGATACCCGATGGACGCAATTTGCAGAAAAAGTATGCCCGTCTTCCTTATGGAAGTTATGTTTTTCGGGCGGAGATATATGATACTGGTAGAGTTTTGGCATCGGTAGAGTTTCCCTTTGAGATTTTGTCTCCGTGGTATTTGTCTTATTGGGCTGTGGGAAGCTACATTCTGATAGGGTTGTGCCTGCTGGCCTTGCTGCAATATATTGTTTATCGTTTTGTGAAGAAAAAGAAGGATCGTGTGATTGAGCAGCAACGTGTAGCCCATCAGGCAGAGCTTGAACGGCAAGAGAAGAAGATTATCGAGTTGGAAAAGGAACAGCTTGAGGCCGATTTGCGTTTTAAAAGCAAAGAATTGTCCAGCGTGGTAATGATGAATATCGCTCATCAGGAGTTTTTGAATTCATTGAAAGAGGAGATACAGAAGCAAAAGTTGTCCGGACAGCATAGTCGTAAGAATTTGGATAAGCTTCTCGCTTTGGTTAACAATAATATAGTGTCTGATGAAGAGAGCTGGATAATGTTTCAAGCTAATTTTGACCGTATACATGAAAATTTCTTCCGGAATCTGAAACTTCAATATACAGATTTGACTTCAGGAGATTTGCGCTTTTGTGCATTGCTTCGCTTGAATATGCCGACAAAGGAGATAGCGAAGTTGCTCAACATTTCCACGCGTGGGGTTGATGCTGCAAGATACCGGTTGCGCAAGAAATTCAATCTGCTTCCGGAAGAAAGTCTGACTGATTTCCTTATAAATTTTAAATAACTGTTTTACAGTGGAATATTAATGGGGGAAGTATTAATATTGTACTTCCTCTTTTGTTTCTTAGTGATGGGTGTACTTTTGTTGTAGTGCGAGATGTGGAGGTTGTCGCATGCTTTTCTTTTATTTGCAGCAAAATAATATTTCTATAAATTAAAAGCATGAAAGACATGAAGCATTTACTTTTCAAGTTACAATCATTTTTAGTCTTGTTGGTGTTTACTGCCGTTAGTGCGTATGCGCAGAAATCTCCGGTCGATATGAATCGTTTCATCGACGATTTAATGAAGAAGATGACCCTGGAAGAGAAAATAGGTCAGTTGAATCTGCCGGTTACCGGTGAGATTACGACCGGTCAGGCTAAAAGTAGTAATGTGGCCAAACGTATTCGTGCCGGTGAAGTGGGCGGGCTTTTCAATCTGAAAGGCGTGGAACGTATCCGCGATGTACAGAAGCAGGCGGTTGAAGAAAGTCGTTTGGGTATTCCTCTCTTATTTGGTATGGATGTTATTCATGGATATGAAACGGTGTTTCCCATTCCTTTGGGATTGTCGTGTACATGGGATATGAAGGCGGTTGAAGAATCGGCACGTATTGCAGCCATTGAGTCCAGCGCCGACGGTATTTGCTGGACATTCAGTCCGATGGTGGATATTTGCCGTGATGCCCGTTGGGGGCGTGTGTCCGAGGGCAACGGTGAAGACCCGTTTCTGGGAGCAGCCATTGCGCAGGCCATGGTACGTGGTTATCAGGGAAAGGATATGAGCCGTAATGATGAAATCATGGCTTGTGTAAAGCATTTTGCCTTGTATGGTGCCGGTGAGGCAGGACGTGACTATAATACAGTAGATATGAGTCATCAGCGCATGTTCAATGAATACATGTTGCCCTATCAGGCGGCGGTTGATGCCGGTGTGGGCAGTGCGATGGCCTCTTTCAATGAGGTCGATGGCATTCCTGCCACTGGAAACAAGTGGTTGATGACGGATATACTGCGTAAGCAGTGGGGATTTGACGGCTTTGTGGTGACAGACTATACTGGAATTGCTGAGATGACCGACCACGGTATGGGCGATACGCAGACTGTTGCCGCCTTGGCACTGAATGCAGGTGTGGATATGGATATGGTGAGCGATGCATTTGTAGGTACGCTCAAGAAGTCATTGACAGAAGGAAAAGTGACAGAAGAAGCAATTAATGCGGCTTGTCGCCGTATTTTGGAAGCTAAGTACAAGTTGGGCTTGTTCGATAATCCTTATAAATACTGTGATGTGAAGCGTGCCAAGAAGCAAATCTTTACCAAAGAGCATCGTGCTGTTGCGCGTAAGATTGCTTCGGAGAGCTTGGTGTTGTTGAAGAACGAGGGTAATGTGCTTCCGCTGGCCAAAAAAGGCACTATTGCTGTGGTAGGTCCGTTGGCAGACAGCCGCAGTAATATGCCGGGTACTTGGAGTGTGGCTGCTGTATTGAAGAATGCAACTTCTTTGGCTGAAGGTTTGAAGGCGGTAGCAGGCGATAAAGCCGAAATATTGACTGCGAAAGGCTGTAATTTGATGAGTGATGCCGAATATGAGAAACGTGCCACTATGTTCGGACGTTCTTTACACCGTGACAATCGTTCGGACAAGGAGTTGCTGGACGAGGCTCTTGCCGTGGCTGCCAAATCGGATGTTATTGTGGCTGCGCTCGGTGAGTCTTCGGAAATGAGTGGAGAGAGCAGTTGCCGCACGAATCTTGAAATGACCGACACCCAACGCATGCTGTTACAAGAATTATTGAAAACAGGAAAACCAGTGGTACTGGTACTGTTTACCGGTCGTCCACTGGTACTGAACTGGGAGCAGGCAAACGTGCCGGCCATTCTGAATGTATGGTTTGCGGGCAGTGAGGCAGGTTTTGCCATCGGTGATGTACTGTTTGGTGATGTGAATCCGAGTGGGAAGCTGACTACGACTTTCCCGAAGAGCGTGGGACAGATTCCTTTGTTCTACAACCACAAGAACACGGGCCGCCCTCTTGCCGACGGTGCATGGTTCCAGAAATTCCGCAGCAACTATATAGACATAGACAATGAACCGCTTTATCCTTTTGGTTTCGGCTTGAGCTATACCACATTCTCTTATAGCGACGTGTCTTTGGACAAGACTAGCATGACGGATAAGGGCGAACTGACTGCTACCGTGACTGTGACCAATACCGGCAAGAGAGACGGTGCAGAAGTGGTTCAACTTTATATTCGTGACCTTGTGGGAAGTGTAACCCGTCCGGTGAAAGAGTTGAAAGGCTTTGAGAAGATTTTCCTGAAAGCCGGTGAATCTAAAAAAGTATCTTTCAAGATTACTCCCGAATTGCTGAAGTTCTACAACTACAATCTTGATTTTGTATGCGAGTCCGGTGACTTTGAGGTGATGATTGGCAGAAATAGCCAGGACGTAAAGAAAGCAGCGTTCAAGTTACTCTAACTGATTCTCAAGACGGCAATATGCAGCATTCGAGCCACTGCGTTGAGATGGCATTGTTGCTGCATATTGTCTACATCTTCACTGCAAACGTTTTGCAGTATTTGCTTGGTATATAATCTATCGTATAATGGCAATCGGTTATGGAAATCTTATGGTCGGCTTTGAGGCAGTGAAAGGTATGACGTTCTTGAATATGGGATAAAAAACTTCAGAATAGGATAAAAGCCCCCTTTGCTTTTCTATCTTCTTGCTCTATATATATGAATAGTACCTAAATATTTATTGTACTTTTATATTCCTTATAATCTGTCGTTTATGTTATACAGTAGTAGTAATGATGTACCCCTCCGGTGAACTGTGGTACTCTTGTGGTAGCTTGTTTTTTGACATATATCAACTTCTCCGGTATGTTTGCAAAAGAATTTTAAATCAATACAAAATGAAGAAAAATCTACTAATTACATGTGTGATGTTATTGTTTGCCATTACTTCGATGGCACAGAACAAAATTACGATTTCGGGTGTCGTTACGGACAAGACAGGCGAAACTGTTATCGGTGCTTCTGTTCGTGTAAAAGGGCAGGAGAGTAAAGGTAGTATTACTGATATAAATGGTAAATATCAGATTGTTGATGTGGCATCTAATGCTACCTTGATTTTTAGTTATATAGGTATGCGTGAGCAGGAGATTGCCGTAAATGGGCGTTCAACTATCAATGTGAAGATGGAAGAGGACAGCCAGCTCATTGATGAGGTGGTTGTAGTTGGTTATGGTAGTGCCAAGAAACGCGACTTGACCGGTTCTATCGTTACTGTGAAAGCGGACGAGATTGCCTCTAAGCCTTCTACCAATCCACTGGCATCCATACAGGGTAAGGTTGCCGGTGTACAGGTGGTGAATACGGGTCGTGCAGGACAAGACCCTGAAATCCGTGTTCGCGGTACGAACTCCATTAACGGTTTCAAACCCCTTTATGTGGTAGATGGACTGTTCACGGACAATATCAATTATCTGAACACTGCGGATATTGAATCTATGGAAATCTTGAAAGACCCTTCTTCTTTGGCTATTTTCGGTGTGCGTGGTGCCAATGGTGTAATCATCATTACTACTAAAAGGGCAAAAATAGGGAAGACGATGGTCAACATCAACTCTTCAGTGGGTTGGAAGGTTATTTATGACCGTGTAGGTGTGACGAATGCCGAAGAGTTTAAGATGCTGTACAACGAGCAGTTGATATCTCAAGGAAGCGACCCTTATGATTATACTCAATGGACTGGTAATACTGATTGGCAGAATGAGATATTCCAGACAGGTTTTCTGACCAATAACAATGTGAGCATTACGGGTGCAACGGATAAGAGTAAGTTTTATTTGGGTTTGGGTTACGTCATGGAAGAAGGTTCCATTAAAACGGAAAAGCTCAATAAGTTTACCGTAAACTTGAACAGTGAATATAGCGTAACCGATTTCCTGCGTTTTGGTTTCCAGCTTAATGGAGTTCGTGCCAAGTATCCTGATGCAAAGGGTGTGGATGGTGCTTTGAAGGCTGCTCCTATTGCTCCTACTCATGACCTTGAATCGGGACTGATACATACGCTGCCCGACTTCCAGCGTGCACAAGTGTGGAATCCTCTTATTGAAACAGAGCTGCGCGGTGCTCACAACAAGTCTGAAAACTATCGCGTGGCAGGTAATGTGTTCGGAGAGATAGATATTCTGAAGAACCTTACGTTCAAAGCAACTTTCTCTATGGACTATGCTTCCAGTCAGGGACGTTCATATTCTCCGCTGATTTATGTTTATAATCCCGATGTGGAGGGGGGGAAAGAACGGTTGACTGAAAGAGAAAGTGTGAACCAAAGCAAGTCTACCTCTCTTGCTGCACAGTCTGACTATGTGTTGACTTATCTCGGACAGTTTGGCAATCATGGATTGACATTGACTGCCGGTCTTACAACCAATTACAATGAGTCTTCCAGTTTGAGTGGTGGACGCAGCCAGCTTGCGGGCTACGGCATTTTGGTGGGCGACGACCCGGACAGATGGTGGCTCTCTACCATCGACGATGTATCTACGGCAACTAATGGCGGTTCTCAGAGTGACAGATTTACCATGTCTTATTTGTTCAGAGCATTGTATAACTACAAGAATCGTTATTTACTTAATGCTTCTTTCCGTAGGGACGGTTCATCTGTTTTCTATAAGACAGGTAATACTTGGGACAACTTTTACTCTTTCGGTGCCGGTTGGGTAATGACCGAAGAGAAGTTTATGCAGAACCAGAATGTAATTAACTTCTTGAAGTTGAAAGGCTCTTGGGGTGTGTTGGGTAGCCAGAATACTGGTTCCAGTTATCCGGCATATGCCACCATTGTTAGTTCGGGTTCAGCTGTGTTCGGTGACAATATCATTGCGGGTAAAGGCCCCAACAAACTGATTTCACCTACTTTGGGATGGGAACGTAATTATTCATGGGAAGTAGGTTTTGACATGCATATGTTCAATGATCGTTTGCAGCTTTCTCCGGTTTATTATAACAAAACAACAAAAGATATGTTGACTTCCATTCCGGGTATTGCAGGTACTGTTCCCGGATTACAGAATGTGGGTGAGATTCGCAATCGCGGTTTTGAACTTAGTGCTTCTTGGAACGACAAGATTGGGGAAGATTGGAGATATGGATTAGGTGCTAATTTGAGCACTATTGATAACAAGGTGCTTTCACTGGTAAACAAAGACTATAATATTATCAGTGGTCCCTCACGTGTTTCCGAAGGTTATCCGATTGGCTATTTCTATGGTTACAAGGTTGAGGGTGTATATCAGAACGAAGACGACATCCGTTTCTCTCCGATTAACTCGGTTGGCTCGGTAACACCGGGTGACTTGAAATTTGCTGATGTTGACGGTAATGGCAAAATTACTGATAATGACCGTACAATGATAGGTAATCCAACTCCTGATTTTACTTACGGTTTTAATGTTAATTTGGGATGGAAGAATCTGGACCTGACTGTTGACATGATGGGTGTTTATGGAAATGAAATTTACCGTAATTGGGGAAGCAGTAGCTATGCACAACTGAATTATCGCACAGAGCAATTGAATCGTTGGCATGGAGAGGGCACTTCCAATTGGGAGCCCTTGCTCGACCCTTCACACAAAATAAATCAGGAGGCTTCCACGTATTTCATCGAAGATGGCAGTTTCTTCAGAATCCGTAATATCGAATTGGGGTATAACTTTGACAAACGACTGTTGAATCGTATCAAGGTACAGTCACTGCGTCTTTATACCAATGTGCAGAATCCCAAGACCTGGAGCCGTAATGGAGGATATACTCCGGAAGTGGGCGGAAGTGCTATTTCGTTTGGTATTGATGGTGGAGGCTATCCTATGCCTACAGTTTATACGATTGGTTTTAATTTGACTTTCTAAAATTATATAGAGACAGACTATGAAGAAGATATTTTATTATATAGCATTTTTAGCAGTAAGCTTTGCACTAACTTCGTGTGAGGATATGTTTGATAGAAAACCGCTTGGACAACAGACAGAGGATGATTTGACTGGTGGTACTTATGAAACACAGGTTTTTAATATGTATGCCAAGTTGCGCGGTTTTCATTTGACAAGCGGCAATACTGCATTGGCAATCCACGGTATGCGTTCTGAGGACGCAGAGAAAGGAAGTACATTGTCCGATGGAGCTGCTACCGGCAAGATGTTCGATGACTTTGAATATTTGGCAAGTAATGGGATGATTAAGAGTTATTGGAATGATAACTATTCATTGATACATAAGGTAAATGATTTGCTTGATGAGATGAGCCAAAATCCGTCATTGACAGAAGGTGACCTCGTCAATAAGGGGGAAGCTTTGTTTGTACGTGCTTTCTGTTATTTCAACCTTGTACGCGCTTTTGGTGAAGTGCCTTTGATTGACTTTAAAGTTTATGATGCAGCTGAGGCAAATGTTCCAAAGTCTTCTGTGGCAAAGATATATGAATTAATAGATTCTGACCTTACGGAAGCCGAAAACAGTCTGCCCAGAACGTGGGAGCAACTTTATGTAGGTCGTCTCACTTGGGGAGCTGCTCGTTCTCTTCATGCACGCACATACATGATGCGTAATGACTGGGGGAATATGAAGGCTGCCGCTGAAGAAGTGATTAACTCCGGTTTATATAATCTGAAAACACCTTATGAAGACATATTCCGAGAAAAAGGTGAAAACTGTAGTGAATCTGTTTTTGAATTGCAATGTACGGCAACAGAATCACAACCAGGTTCTAATGACATAGGAAGCCAGTTTGCTTCCGTTCAGGGTGTACGTGGCGCAGGCGAGTGGAATCTCGGTTGGGGGCAACACACCGCTACTCAAGAATTGGCAGATGCTTTTGAAGAGGGAGATCCGAGAAAAGACGAAACTTTGCTTTATTTTATACGCAACGGCAAGGACGATCCAGAGTCCATACCTGCTAACAAGCCTTATGGTGAGAAACCTATTTCGAATGCTGATGTTATAGCTAAATACTTTAACAAGAAGGCATATACGGACCCGGCGATGCGTTTGAAATTCACAAAGGGAGGATATTGGGTAAATATTCGTCTGATACGTTATGCTGATGTGGTATTAATGGCTTCCGAAGCTGCTTGTGAATTGGGTGATTTATCTTCTGCCCGTAACTATTTGGAGATGGTGCGCGCTCGTGCTCGTGGCAATAATATCGGAATTCTACCGGAAGTGACGACCAACAACCAGAATGAACTGCGTGAGGCCATTCGTCATGAAAGACGTGTTGAGTTAGGTATGGAGTTCGACCGTTTCTACGACTTGGTTCGTTGGGGTATTGCTAAAGAGGTACTTCATGCGGCAGGCAAGACCGGTTATCAAGACAGACATGCTTTGTTGCCCATTCCGCAAGACGAAATTGACAAGTCGAATGGTGTATTGGTTCAAAATCCCAATTATTAATCTATAAATGTACTAACTACTTATGAAAAAATATATAGTATCTGTGGCTTCTTGCCTGTTTGCATTGTGTATGCAGTCTTGTTTTCAGGATATGGATCATCCTGCTTTCGACTACCCTGAGAGTACAGGTGAAGTACCTACTACCCCTTTGAAGATGTATCTTCCTTTTGATGAAGAGGACATTCGGGATAAAGGTGAATGGGGATTTTTGGTAGCAGATAACGGTAATGCCAAGTTTGCGGAAGACGGAATCGCTGGCATGGCCTATCAAGGTGCTGAGAATGCTTACATTTTGGCCAAGACTCCTTCTATATTGGAAAATAACATGCCCACTATCGGTGATTTGACTGTAGCTTTCTGGATGAGAACCACTAAGAATACTTCTGCGCAAGGTTTGTTCTCTATCCCTAACTCTATTAAATTCTGGGGCAACTTCGACATCTTCTTGGAGAATAATAATAGCGAGACTCAGGCATTTTTCAAGGTTCATATCTTCAATCAGACAGCAAAAGAGAATGATGAAAGATGGGTTGAGGCAAAAATAGATGATATTTTTGGTAGCGAATGGGTGCATCTGGCTTTTGTGTATGATGGTAATACTTCTACCATTACTGTTTATCGTAATGGTGAGGGTGTCTTTACCAAAGAATTGCCTGATTGTGGGAAATTGAAGTTTAATAATGTAGGCGCTTCTTTGGCTGTCGGTGCATTTCAGTTCAGCACTACTCCGAGTCTTACTTCGGGTGCAGGAGCACAAACCTGGGCAAAGAACTTTCCCGGTCAGCTTGATCAGTTCCGCCTATATGACAAGGTGTTGACGGCAACCGAAATCCAGAGTATTTACTCTGGAAAAGAATGAAGCTACACTTTAATCTGATGATAGGATGAAAGTATTATATTTCATAGTATGTCTTTTGTTGGTTGCGTGCAGTGGTGATAATCAACCTGAAGTGAATCAGCCTTTCGAGTTGAAGAATATCATTGTGGGTGACCAACAAAACCAACAGACATTTGAGAATGTTGCTCCCAATGTAGCCATTGTTTTGGAGTTCTCGGATGCTGTAGATGAGGCTTCAGCCCGTAACAATATTGCTTTGAAACATGAGGAGCTTCCTGTAAGCTGCGATTATGAGTTCCTGCAAGAGAAAAAAGTATCGGTGACTCCTAAGGGAGGCTTTAAAGTCTTGTCATCGTATAAATTGATTGTCAATCCGGGGGTGAAATCCACTTCCGGGACACTGCTTTCCAATGGCAAGGTTTGTATGATTAAGACTGGAATGGATGATACAGACAAGTTTGAGCGTATCCCTGATGAGGACTTGTTGACATTGGTACAGAAGCAGACCTTTAAGTACTTCTGGGACTTTGGGCATGAATATTCCGGAATGGCGCGCGAACGTACTACTTCGGGCGATGTCGTTACTACCGGTGGTACCGGCTTTGGCGTGATGGCCATGCTGGTAGCTGCTGAACGGGGCTTTATTACCCGTCAGCAAGCTGTTGAACGAGTGCAGAAGATAGTTACTTTTCTTGATAAGGAATGTACGGCTTATCATGGTGCTTATGCACATTGGATAAATGGCGCAACGGGAGCAACCAAACCTTTCAGTGAGAAAGACAACGGTGCCGATTTGGTTGAGACATCCTTGTTATTTCAAGGTTTGCTTGCCGCTCGAGCCTATTTCAAGGAAAATACGGAAGTAGAAAGCAGGTTGCGTGCCGACATAACCCGTCTTTGGGAAGCTATTGACTGGACTTGGTTCCGGAAAAATGGTGAAGATGTACTATATTGGCATTGGAGTCCCGATTACGGTTTTGAGAAGAACCTGGCAATAAGAGGATGGAATGAGTGTCTGATTACTTATATACTTGCTGCTTCGTCTCCAACACATGCTATCGATAAAGTTGTATATGAAGCGGGCTGGGCTAAAAATGGAGGAATCAGGAATGGAAAATCTTATTATGGCATCACTCTTCCTTTAGGTTCGGATAAAGGGGGACCGCTGTTCTTATCTCAATATTCTTTTCTAGGCATTAACCCACAAGGACTGGAAGACCAATATGCCGATTACTGGATGCAAAATCGCAATCATACGTTGATTAATTACAATTATTGTAAGGAAAATCCTAAAGGATATACGGGTTATAGCGCTTCTTGTTGGGGGTTGACGGCAAGTGACGGCGATACGGGATATTCAGCTCATTCACCTACTAATGATAAAGGGGTCATTGCTCCAACAGCTGCTTTGTCTGCATTTCCTTATACTCCGGAGGAGTCAATGGAAGCGCTGCATTTCTTCTATTATAAGATGGGAGACAAACTTTGGAAAGATTATGGTTTTATAGATGCCTTTAATTTGACGGCAGATTGGTACGATACTCAGTACATAGCCATTGACCAAGGGCCGATAATCTGTATGATAGAGAATTATAGAACAGGTCTCCTTTGGAATTTATTTATGTCTATACCGGAAATCCAACAAGGACTGAAGAAGCTTGGCTTTCAGAGTCCGTGCTTAAACTAAAAGAATGATTATGATGAGAATATTAATATATTTGATACTTTTGCTATACCCTTTTAATTTGATTTCGGGACAGAAAAAGCAGAAGCGGCTTTCTGACGACGAACTTATGACCCTCGTTCAGAAGCAAACTTTCCGTTACTTTTGGGATTTTGCCCATCCTGAATCCGGATTGGCGCATGAACGGAGTAACGGTGGTGCCGAGACAGCTACCATTGGTGGGTCGGGATTCGGAGTGATGGCTATCATTGTCGGCATAGAACGCGGGTTTATCACCCGTGAACAAGGTGCTGAACGTATACTGAAGATTGTTCGTTTCTTGAGCGACAAGAATACCGACAGTTATCACGGCATGTGGGCACATTGGATGAACGGTAAAACCGGTAAGACCATTCCTTTCAGCCGTAAGGATGATGGAGCCGATATTGTAGAATCCGCTTTCATGTTCGAAGGTTTGTTGGCTGCCCATCAGTATTTTATAAAGGATAATCCGACGGAAAACCGTATCCGGGGAATGATTAATAATCTGTGGCGCCAAGCAGAGTGGAATTTTTTCACTCAGGGGCAAGATGTGATGTATTGGCATTGGTCACCCTATAACGGGTGGGCGATGAACCATCAGATTAAAGGTCATAACGAGTGCCACATTATTTATATTTTAGGTGCGTCTTCTCCTACTTATCCGATTGCCGAGAGTGTTTATCATAAAGGCTGGGTCAATGCGAATACTTTTCTGAATGGTCGGGAGTATTATGGCATCAGGCTTCCTCTCGGAAACGATAACGGTAAGGGCGGTCCTTTGTTCTTTACTCATTACTCTTACATGGGGCTTGATCCGCATGGCTTGAAGGACCGCTATGCTGACTACGAGGAACAAATGAAGGCCCATACCTTGATTAACCGTGCCTATTGTATCGACAATCCGAAGGGATATAAGGGTTACGGTGAGAAATGCTGGGGATTGACAGCCAGTGACGGTGATAAAGGCTATTCGGCCCATAGCCCCGGAAATGATCGCGGCGTGATTACGCCTACTGCGGCCCTTTCATCCATCCCTTATACACCGGAATATTCTTTGGAGGCCATGCGCTATTTCTATGAAGAACTGGGTGACCGTCTTTGGGGTGAATATGGGTTCAAAGATGCATTTAATCTGACTGAGGATTGGTTTGCGCCTTCGTATCTTGCCATTGACCAGGGACCGATTATTGTGATGATAGAGAACTATCGCACCGGTTTAATTTGGAAGCTTTTCATGAGTCATCCCGATGTACAGAAGGGATTGAAGAGATTAGGCTTTACGTCTCCTTATTTGAATAAGGCTGATTAGGTTTGGCAGGATTTGATTTTGGTAAATTTTATATAGATTAAAAAGGATTATAACCATGAAAAACGTGCTTTTCAATAGTGTATTGGTTGCTTTCGTATTGCTTGTCGCCTCGTGCGGCAAGCAACCGGAAGCTAAGGTGGAGGTGATGTCGTTTAATATTCGTCTGGATCATGTAGCGGACAGTATGAATAACTGGAAATACCGTAAGGATAATGCAGCACAGATGATTGCTTATTATGCTCCGGACATTGTGGGCATGCAGGAGGTGGTAAAGAATCAACTCAATGACTTGAAGGAGCGTCTTCCTCAATATACTGCCCTTGGCGTAGGTCGTGCAGATGGAAAAGAGAAAGGCGAATATTGCTCCCTTTTTTATAAGACAGAGCGTTTTGAGCTTTTAAAGAACGGAGATTTCGGACTGAGTGAGACTCCCGATTCCATCGGAAAGAAAGGCTGGGATGCGGCATGCGAGCGTATCGTGACTTGGGCTGTGTTGAAAGACAAGGTGAGTGGCAGGAAAGTAGCTGCTTTCAACACCCACTTTGACCATGTAGGTGAGGTGGCACGTCGAGAAAGCGCTAAGTTAATACTCGAGAAGATAAAGCAAATAGCGGGAGAGCTTCCGGTAATTATCACTGGAGACTTTAATGGAACGGTAGACTCCGAGCCGGTCACTATATTGACGGAAGGTGGAATGAGGAACGCTTGTTCCACGGCAAAGGTCGTTTACGGACCGACATGGAGCTTTCATGACTTCGGACGTATTCCGGTGGAGAAGCGCAGGCTGATAGATTTTATATTCGTAAATGCTTCTGTAGAGGTGGAGCGTTACCGCACAGTTGGCGATAAGCCGGACAATGGCTATCTTTCCGACCATGCTCCCGTATTGGTTACTTTGAAACTGTAAAGAGGCACTCGTCTAATTCTATTCTGCATTATTTACAAATCATAAGGGCTCAAGAAACACTTGTATACTGAACCTGATTCAGTCGTATAGTGAATGCCATTCAGTCGTATACTGAATAGGGTTCAGTCGTATACTGAATGCACTGTATTCTAACTGTACTGATAATCAGTAAATTATAAAACGGTGTTACGCCTTTGATAAATTACAACAAATAATGAATACATGAAAAATAAACTATCCTGGGGAATTGCCTTGTTGCCCTTTGTTCCTTCGGTTTGGATGCAAGGACAAGAACAGAAACAAGGAATAGGAAACAGGCGTCCTAACATTATTTTTATCATGAGTGATGACCATGCCCGACAAGCAATGAGTATATATGGACATCCCATAGGTAAAATAGCTCCTACTCCCCATATTGACCGTATTGGGCATGAAGGGGCGGTATTTCAGAATAATTACTGTTGCAATTCCATTTCCGGTCCCAGTCGTGCAGCCATACTGACTGGTAAGCATAGTCATAAGAATGGTTTTATGAGGAATGGAAATAAAGGATTTGACGGTTCGCAGCAGACACTGCCGAAGATATTGCAAGCAAACGGTTATGAAACAGCCATTATCGGCAAGTGGCATCTTGTTTCAAAGCCTACCGGGTTTGACCATTGGATGATTTTGAATGATCAGGGAGATTATTATAATCCGTATTTTATTACCGAGGGAGATACCACTCGGCATAAAGGATATGTAACTGACCTCATCACTCAATATTGTGAAGACTGGATGAGTGGGCGCGAGGATAAGAATAAACCTTTTTTCCTGATGATGCATCACAAAGCCATTCACCGTAATTGGGTGCCTGCCGAACGGCATTATCATTTGTACGAACACACGCAGTTCCCTTTACCCGACAATTATTATGATGCATACGAAGGACGTTATGCGGCACAAATGCAGAAGATGAATATATACCGTGATATGTACGAAGGTCACGACTTGAAGATGGTTGCGGGTATGAATAGCGACAGTCTGCTATTCGACCCGTGGCCTCATGCTTTTCTTGGTACGATGGAGCCGGATGAGCGCCGCCGTTTTATGGATGCCTATCGTGAACGGAACAATGAATTTTATTCGAAACAGCGTACTTTCAAAGAGGTGGCAGAATGGAAATATCAGCGTTATTTGCAGGATTATATGGCTTGTGTGGCAAGCGTGGACGAGAGTGTAGGAGAAATATTGGATTATTTGAAGCGTACCGGATTGGATAAAAATACGATTGTCGTTTATACTACAGACCAGGGGTTCTATCTGGGCGAGCACGGTTGGTTTGATAAACGTTTTATGTACGAGGAGTCTTTCGGTATGCCGATGGTAATGAGCTGGCCGGGACATATTAAGCCTGGAACGCAGGTAACAGGATTAACTCAAAATATTGATTTCGCTCCCACTTTTCTCGATATGTGTGGAATTGAGATTCCTGAAGACATGCAGGGAGTGTCATTTCGTCGGTTGGTAGAGGGAGAAAATACTCCACGAAACTGGAGGAAGTCACTTTACTATCACTATTATGAATTCCCCGGTTTTCATAGTGTCCGTGCACATTACGGTGTCAAGATGGAGCGCTATAAATTGATGCATTTTTATGTGGATGACAAGTGGGAACTTTATGATTTGAAGGAGGACCCGGCAGAAATGCATAATTTGTATGGTGAAAAAGGGATGGAGAAGGTTGCTGCAGAATTGAAAGCGGAACTTGCCCGCCTGCAGGAAGAATATGATGTTCCTGAATCTCTGTGTAAATAATGGTGCATATTTCGTGATGTATAAATGAATATTTAGAAATATAAATGTGGATAATATGATGAAAAGATTAAGTGGTCTGGTGCTGCTGTTGTGTTTGGCGAATTTCCTTTCTGCACAGGACATGCGTATGGATACTTATTGTAATCCTTTAAATATCGATTACACGTACATGATTTATAATTCGGATAAGAATATCTCCTACCGTTCTGGTGCCGATCCTGCCGTGGTGGAGTTTCGGGGTGAATATTATATGTTTGTTACCCGTTCACACGGTTATTGGCGTTCCAGGGATTTGCTGAACTGGGAGTTTGTACGTCCGGGCAGGAACTGGTATCCGCAAGGGTGTAATGCTCCGGCGGCACATAATTACAAAGATTCGGTACTTTATGTGACCGGTGATCCTTCCGGTTCCATGAGTATCCTTTATACGGATAATCCGGCTTCAGGAAACTGGGAAGCTGTTCCGGCAATTTTGCATAATCTGCAAGATCCCGATTTGTTTATTGACGATGACGGTAAAGCGTATATGTTCTGGGGTTCTTCCAATGTGTATCCTATCAGGGGAATGGAACTGGACAAGAACCGGCGTTTCATCAAGAAGGGAGAAACGAAAGAACTCTTCAATTTGGATATGCCTAAACATGGCTGGGAACGTTTCGGTGAAAACCATACGGATACTGTATTGGGCGGATATATTGAGGGGCCTTGGCTGACGAAGCATAATGGGAAATACTATATGCAATACGGTGCTCCGGGAACGGAATTCAATGTCTATGCCGATGGTGTTTATGTGGCCGATTATCCGATGGGGCCTTATACTTACCAAAAGCATAATCCGGTGTCCTACAAGCCGGGTGGTTATATGAACGGTGCCGGACATGGAAGTACCGTGCTTGGTCCTGGGGGGCAGTATTGGCATTTTGCTTCGATGTCACTCTCTATCAATGTGAATTGGGAACGTCGCCTTTGTATGTTTCCGGCAGGGTTTGATAAAGATGGCATTATGTATGTAGATACCCGTTTCGGAGACTATCCCCGTTATGCACCTGCCGTACCGGGCAAGGCTGGACAGTTCCGTGGCTGGATGTTGCTCTCGTATGGCAAGCCGGTGACGGCTTTTACTACAAAAGACGAATTTAAGGCAGATGCCCTAACGGATGAACTGACTAAAACTTTTTGGCTTGCCGAGGCTAATGACGAACGGCAGTGGGTGATGATTGATTTAGAGAAACCTGCTGATGTGTATGCTGTTCAGATAAACTATCACGATTATCAAAGTAATATGTACGGTCGCTACGAAGGACTCCATCACCGTTATCTCATCGAAGGTTCTCTTGATGGTGAGAATTGGGATATATTGGTGGACCGTAAGGAAAGTTATAGGGATACTCCGAATGATTATGTTGAACTGGCATTACCCAAGTCTGCCCGTTATATCCGTTATAAAAATATAGATATACCGACACCGAATCTGGCTATATCTGAACTTCGCGTCTTTGGATTGGGTACGGGGAAGGCACCGCAACAACCCAAAAAGTTGGTACTTGACCGCCAAGCAGACCGTCGTGACATCTCCATCCGTTGGGAGGCTGTGAAAGGTGCACAAGGTTACAACATACTTTGGGGCATTGCACCGGACAAACTTTACAGCTCTTGGATGGTCTATGATAAGACTGATTTATTGATGAAAACCCTTACTGCTGATCAGGATTATTATTTTTGTGTGGAGGCTTTCAATGAAAATGGTGTATCTTTACGTTCGGAAGTTAAACATGTAAAATAAATAATAAGATGAAACGTATAATCGGCATCCTTTGTGGATTATTCTTTTTCTTGTTTTCGTTTGCACAAGAAACCTTTCAAAAGGAAACTTATATCTCTTCCCGTGGAGATACATTGTTGTATCGTTTGTTGCGTCCAGAGGTGATGAAACCTGATGAAAAGTATCCTTTGGTGCTTTTCCTGCATGGTGCCGGAGAGCGTGGCAATGATAATGAGAAACAATTGGTTCATGGTGGGCAGATGTGGCTTAATCCTGTAAACCGCGAAAAGTATCCGGCGTTTATTTTGGCTCCGCAGTGTCCTGAAACCGGATATTGGGCATATACGGAGCGCCCTTCATCTTTTGCTCCGGCAGATATGCCGTTGGAAGTGCCTGTTTCTCCTATTTTCCGTACGTTGAAAGAGTTGTTGGATTTCTATCTGGCCATGCCGCAGATAGACAAAGACCGTATCTATGTTATGGGACTTTCTATGGGAGGAATGGGTACATTTGACATGGCTGTCCGCTATCCGGAGATTTTTGCGGCAGCAATACCTATTTGTGGAACAGTGAATCCGGCACGGTTGAAGGCTGGCAAATCGGTCAAGTTCCGTATTTTTCATGGAGATGCGGATAATGTAGTAACTCCTGAAGGATCGCGTGCAGCATATCGGGCCTTGAAAGCTATTGGTGCCGATGTGGAATATATTGAATTTCCTGGTTGTAATCATGGTAGTTGGAATCCGGCTTTCAACTATCCTGATTTTATGGAGTGGCTGTTTAATCAGAAGAAAAAATGATGAGAATATTGTCTGTTATCGGAGCGCTCTTTTTAGGGGGCGCTTTTTTAACTTCTTGCACCACTTCCGGTCGGGTAAGTACTTTTGTGGTATTGCCGGATACGCAGACTTATCTGGAGCAATGTCCGGAGGTCTTCGATTCGCAAGTGGACTGGTTGGTTGCCAACCGTAAGAAAATAGATGCCGTGTTCCAAGTGGGAGATTTGACACAAGATAATTCTCCGGTGGAATGGGCGTATATGCAGAAAGCTTTTTATCGTATCAGCCAAGCGGGAATACCTTATTCTGTCGTGTGGGGAAATCATGATATTGGCAGTAAGCCCGGCAAGTTTTCGGACGTGCATAACACTGCAATGGCCAACAAGTATTTTCCTCTTTCCGATTATATGCAGAAGAACTATTGGGGAGGCAGTGCGGATGGAAAGACATTGGATAACTATTACATAAATTTCAGGTCGGGCGATACCGATTGGATGGTCTTGAATCTGGAATTCGGACCTTCTGATGAGGCTCTGCAATGGGCCGATTCCATAGTGGGTATTCATCCGGATAAGCTTGTCATATTGAATACACACGCCTATTTGTATTGTGACAGTACGTTGCATGACGGGAAAGACTGGTGGCGTCCTCAAGGATATGGCATCGGCAAAGAGCTCGGGCGCACAGTGAACGATGGCGCTGGAATCTGGAAGAAATTGCTTCTCAGACATCGCAATGTGATAGCTGTCTTTTGTGGGCATGTCTTGAAAAGCGGAGTTGGCACGCTGGTCTCTATAGGGAAAGAGGGGAATAAAGTGTATCAGATGCTGGCAAACTATCAGCGTGGTGTGGAAGGCAGTAGATTGGGAGGTGAGGGCTACTTACGCATTGTAACTTTTAACCGGAAGACAAGGGAGATAGATGTGAAGACCTATTCGACTTGGAATAAAGCCTATCACCCCTCCGAACATCATAACTTTAAGTTCAGAGAGGTGGACTTTGATAAATATCTACGCTGAAATTTTTCAGAAAATAGATTCCTGTGTCTGTGTGGTCAGCAGTTCCAAAGCCTTGATGCCCATAACGGAATTCCCTTTCTGGTTCAGTCTTGGGCTCCATACTGCGACTGAATAACGCAGTGGATAAACTGCAGCTATGCCGCCTCCTACACCACTTTTTCCAGGAAGGCCTACTAGATAAGAGAACTCTCCGGCTTCGTCATAAAAACCACATGTTTGCATGATGGCATTGATCCTTTTTACCTGAGAGGAGGTCAGAGTGATGTTTTCGAACGCAAAGGCTTGTTTATGGTTGGCGAAAGGTAAAAATGCCTTAGACAAATCATAACAGCTCATCTCTATGGAGCATTGCAGGAAATAGAAGCGGAGTACGCGTTCTATGTCATTGTTTATGTTATGATGATATTTCAACAGATTGGTAATTGCCGCATTCAGGTAGCCGTTTTCGCGTTCGGATAGGGCTACTTCTTCATTATAATCAATCTGGTTGTTTCTGCTGAGTGAACGGACAAAACGGATATATTCCTCTTTTGGATGCTTTAAATGGCTCAATAGAATGTCGGTCATCACAATGGCGCCGGCATTGATAAATGGATTTCGGGGAATACCTTTTTCTACCTCTAGTTGCACTAGCGAGTTGAAAGCAGTGCCCGAGGGTTCTTTACCCACTCTTTTCCATAGATTGTCTCCTTCAAGGCTTAGGCACATGGCAAGGGAAAATACTTTCGAAATACTTTGTATGGAGAAGCCGGTAGTAGCTTCTCCATGCATGAAGGTTTCGCCTTGTATGGTGTGAATGCACATTCCGAACTGGTCCGGATTGATTTTGGCGAGTGCCGGAATGTAATCAGCTTGCTTGCCAATAGTGGCATAAGGCTCTATTTCCTGATGAATACCTTTCAGTATTTTCTGATAATCCATATTATAGTTCTTTTATTTCTCTATATAGTCGCCATTGTCCCTAATGAGTTCTATCAGCTTTTCCACCGCCTCTTCTTCGGGAATGTTCTTTTCGATGCACTCCTTCTTCTTGTAGAGGCTGATTTTGCCTCGTCCGGCGCCTACATAGCCATAATCAGCATCGGCCATTTCTCCGGGACCGTTGACAATGCATCCCATGATTCCTATCTTGAGTCCTTTCAGATGGCCGGTGGCTGCCTTGATACGGGCAATGGTACTTTCCAGGTCGTAGAGGGTGCGTCCGCAGCCGGGACAAGAGATGTATTCGGTCTTGCTGGTACGTACACGTCCGGCTTGCAGGATACCGAAAGCAGTGGCATCCACTACTTTGCCGCTTATGGTTTCTCCCTGGTTGAAGAGAAGGATACCGTCACACAGACCGTCGAAGATGAGTGCTCCCATATCTGCAGCCGCTTTGATTTGCAGATTTTCCAGTTCGCTCTCTGCGTAGTGTTCAAAGAAGACTACCGGGTTCTTCAGGCCTTCCTTCATCATCTGGTGTGCCAGGGCGCGTTGCTCTCCCAACCGGTTGGGATGATTGCTTTGCGAAATCAATACGACTTCCGGATGATACTTCAGGCAGGCGATGGCTTCGTCATTCAGCCCCATATACGTGATGAAGAGGAATTTCAAGGAAGCGCCGCAGCTGCTTAGGAAAGGAAGCTGGTCTCCTTTAAAGGCAGGCCAGGCATTGTCCGGTTCCGTTCTGCCGTTACTGTGCTCCATCCAGACATCGGCATCGATGATGCATTGCATGCCTTCCGGAAGTTGTTCCGGGATGGAACGTCCCGTATAGATATAGTCCGGCATGAATTGCGGATTGAAGTCCATGTCCCCGTCTAAGCGTGCGGCAATGACCACGGGCAGATTGTCTCCGCCGATATTGTGTACGGCGGCAGTCTCGCGGCGGGTGGGAGAGAGATAATTGAATTCCGGCACATCTGCTCCGGGGATATAAGGATGGTCGTGGCGCTGCACGATATAGTCCACCAATTTGCGGGCTACGGGGATTTCCGCCTCCGGAGCTTCGCTCAGGGAAACCCGGATGGTGTCACCCAAGCCGTCTGCCAGCAGGGCGCCGATGCCCAAGGCCGATTTGATGCGTCCGTCTTCTCCGTCTCCGGCTTCCGTTACACCGAGATGCAGCGGGAATCGCATACCTTCCTGCTCCATGACGGCTGCCAGCAAGCGTACTGTCTTTACCATGACCACTGTATTGGATGCCTTGATGGAAATGACCACATCCGTGAAATTCTCTTGCACGCAGATGCGCAGAAACTCCATACAAGATTCCACCATGCCTTCCGGTGTATCGCCATAGCGCGACATGATGCGGTCGGACAATGAACCGTGGTTCACGCCGATGCGGATGGCAGTATGGTTCTCCT
Organism: Bacteroides sp. D20; assembly: GCF_003436255.1. Lineage (NCBI taxonomy): Bacteria > Pseudomonadati > Bacteroidota > Bacteroidia > Bacteroidales > Bacteroidaceae > Bacteroides > Bacteroides sp. D20. The sequence continues at coordinate 42,663 of NZ_QSOO01000006.1, forward strand.
TGCAGATATTAAGGAAGGGGACAAAGCGGTCGTGTATCTTCTGCAACTCCTGGGCATATTCCTCATCGGTATACTCCAGATGCTTGAAAGTACGTGCTGCATCCACATAGTTTCCCGGATTGATGCGTACTTTTTCTACATACTGTGCCGCCACGTCCGCTACCTTCGGATTGAAGTGAATGTCGGCCACAAGCGGCACCATATATCCGTCCTGACGTAGGCCTATGTTGATATTCATCAGGTTTTCAGCCTCTTTGATGCCTTGGGTCGTGAGGCGTACATACTCTCCTCCGGCATCGACAATACGTTTGGCTTGCGCTACACTGGCTTCTGTGTCCTGCGTAGCGGTGTTCGTCATACTTTGTATGCGGATAGGATTGGAGCCGCCCATAGGGGTGGCTCCGATGTTTACTTCTGACGTTTCCCGTCGGGAATAGTTAAATAGATCCACGATGATATTTACAGTTAAAGGATTAAAAGATTTACGATTGGATGATTTACGATGTACGATTGAAATTACTTCTTGGTATCTTCAATCGTACATCGTAAATCATCCAATCGTAAATCAATTGGTTTTGTATTCGTACTTCACATCCTTCAAGTCCTCATTTGCCTTGACTATTTTCTTTTTCAGCCCTTCTTTGTAGGTGGCAAATGTTTCGGCCAATGAGGAATCGCCCAATGCCAGCATTTGTACGGCAAGGATGGCAGCGTTCATGGCACCATTAATGGCAACGGTGGCTACCGGTATGCCCGGAGGCATCTGGATGATGGAGTAAAGGGCGTCTACGCCATCGAGTACGGACCCTTTTACGGGAACCCCGATTACCGGCAGTGTGGTATTGGCAGCAATGACGCCGGGCAGGGCGGCAGCCATACCGGCAGCGGCAATAATCACTTTAATGCCGCGTTGGCGGGCATTCTTGGCAAATTCCTCCACTGCTTCCGGTGTGCGGTGAGCAGAGAGAGCGTTCATTTCGAACGGTACATGCAGGTCATTGAGCAATTGTGCGGCCTTCTCCATAACGGGGAGGTCGGAAGTGCTGCCCATGATGATGCTAACGATTGGAGACATGAATCTTTAAATTATTAAAAGGTTAATTTTATAAGGGTTAGGGATTAACGATTAGGGGTTAGGGACTGCGCTATCATTCCGTCCGGTGCTAATCGCTAACCCCTAATCCTTTCATTTCATTCGTTTATCAGCGCTTTGTAGGCTTCGGCATCCAGCAGGCTGTCGAAGTCGGCATCAGCGGCGGGTTTGATTTTGATGAGCCAGCCTTCGCCGTATGGGTCCTGGTTTACCAGTTCCGGCTGGTCGGCAAGGGCTTCGTTTTGCTCCAGAATCTCACCGGTTACGGGCAGGAAGAGGTCTGATATGGTTTTTACTACTTCGATGGTACCGAACACTTCGTCGGCAGCCAATGTTTCACCTTCGGTCGGGATGTCGACAAACACAATGTCACCCAGTTGCTCTTGTGCATAATCGGTAATACCTACATAGGCTACATCACCTTCCAGGCGAATCCATTCGTGTTCTTTGGTGTACTTTACATTAGTCGGGAAATTCATGATCATTAGTTTTTAAGGGTTGATACTATGTAAATTAAAAGTTGAAAATTAAAAATTAAACAAGGCTCTTAAAAGAGGAAGATTCGGAACAGTATGTTGCTCAGCGGGTGGAGTACCAGCAACGAGCAGATAAGCCCTACGGCAAAGCCTCCCATAACTTCGCCCAGTGTGTGGTGTCGCAGGATGATGCGGGCGGTGCCCAGCACGCCAGCCACCAGTATAAAGAGGCATAGCCACCATACGGGATTGTAGCTGAACAAGGCGCTGAAAGCTACCAGTCCACCAATTACGGCTCCGGCGCCTGCCATGTGTTCGCTCAGTTTCCATTTTAAGTTGACAATGACGCAGATTATCATCACTACCAGGGCGGAGAGTATGATACCGGTCATATACCACGGGATATTGAGCCGGTGCATCATGAGCAGGCAGAATACATAGGAAGTGATGGTCAGAATAAAGGGAATGTATCTCCTTTTTCGTTCCACCAGTTCTTCCGGACTGAAACCGTTGATTTTGCGGAAGATGAAGATAGTCAGTGTAGGCATCAGGATGGTGAAGCAATACACCACGCCCAATACTATCAACTTGTACTGCAACGGCATGATGCGCAGGTACGAGAATATAAACAGAACCAGAAATGCCAGGAAAGGGATGGAGAACGGTGTGAATACCGCCGAAATCACTTTCGCTGTTCTGATTAAAGTTTTATCTGCTATAATATGCTCTTCCACAACCTAATTTTATTTACGATTTGACTATTTACAATTTACTATTTGAATGCACTAATCTTTAAACCTTAATCCCTAATCGCTCATCCTTTTCTCTCATCTTCTCAGTCTTGCCACGGGGATATTCATCTGTTGGCGATACTTTGCCACCGTGCGGCGGGCTATGGGATAGCCTTTCTCCTTCAGCAGCTCGGTCAGTTCGTCATCGGTCAGAGGCTTTTTCTTGTCCTCGTTGTCAATGCACTCTTTGAGTATCTTGCGTATTTCGCGTACAGACATCTCTTCGCCGTCTTCGGTTGTGTAGCCGTCGTTGAAGAAGAATTTCAGCGGGTAGATGCCGTAGTTGGTCTGTACATACTTGCTGTTGCTCACACGGGAGATGGTCGAGATGTCCAACCCGGTGCGTTCGGCAACATCTTTCAGAATCATGGGGCGGAGCAATGACTCGTCTCCTTCGAGGAAGAAAGGACGTTGCAGGTCTATGATGGCCTGCATGGTAGTCATCAGCGTATTCTGGCGTTGCTTCACGGCATCGATGAAACCTTGTGCGGCATCCATTTTTTGTTTGAGGAACATCATGGCTTCGCGGGATTCCTTAGACTGGTTGGCCCGGTTCTTGGTGTGTTCTTCCACCATCTCGGTGAAGTCGCGGCTCATGCGCAGTTCCGGCACGTTGCGGTTGTTCAGTGTCACGTTGATGGTACCGTCGTCATAAGTGTCTACCAGGAAGTCGGGCACAATCTGCTGCATGTTCTTGCCGATGGCTTCGCCGAGCGAGGCACCGGGACGGGGATTCAGCTTGCAGATTTCCTTAACGGCTTGTTGCAGGGTATCTTCGCTGATACCTAATTTCTGCATAATCTTGTCCCAATGCTTGCGGGTGAACTCTTCGTAGCACTGGGTAAGAATATCTTCTTCTATATAGTATTGTGGAGGCGAGGGCATGGGCCGTTGCGCTTCCTTACGTCGAATCTGGATGAGCAGGCACTCTTGTAGGGTGCGGGCGCCCAGACCGGCGGGGTCGAAGTCTTGTATAATCTTCAATACTTCTTCCAGCTCTTCGGGAGAAGCGTCGATACCGGCGTAGATGGCGAGTTCGTCGCTGATACTGTCCAGCGATTTGCGCAGCAGGCCATCGTCGTCCAGCGAGCCGATGAGATATTCGGCCAGTTCGCGCTGGTGCGGAGTCAAGTCCTGCTCGCCGAGCTGCTGGCGCAAGGTTTCATAGAAGGAGGTGGCGTCGGAGAAAGGAATTTCTTCTGCCTGCTCCCCTTTGCTGCGGTTGTTCTCCTGCAGCTTGTAGTCGGGGATATCGTCTTCGTTCAGATAATCGCTTAAAGAATCATAGCTAGTGTCTCCACCATCTTCTGAGCCGGTTTCCGCATCGGGTGTGTCGGGGTATTCATCGCCGGGAGTATCCTCCTTGCCCTCTTCCAGTGCCGGATTTTCCAGAAGTTCGGCACGTACGCGGTCCTCTAGTTCCACGGCGGGAAGTTCCAGCAGCTTTACCACCAGAATTTGTTGCGGCGACAGCGTTTGTATCTGCTGTTGCGCTTGGGTCTGTACTTGTCGGGAGCCTTGTGCCATATTTTTATAAATTATTCAATGCACTCATTGTGCATCTTCTTTCAGATATTTACCGCAAAAATAGTGAATAGTTCGATAACACGAAACCTCTCTGATGATATTTAACAAGAAAAGAGAAAACAAACTTTTGCCAATAGCTTGGCAAACTTTTGCCATGCCTATGGCAAGACTTTGCCAACGCGGTGGCAAAACTTTGCCAAAGGCTTGAAAAACGTTGGCAAAATAGTCTTCTGATTATGAACTATATAGATTAATCTCCTTTTTGTATTATCTTCTTTCAAAGATTATGGCTATCTTTGTCCTATAACTACTAAAACAAGGAATGTTATGTTTGCTAAAGAAACGTATGTGCAGCGCAGGGCCCAGCTGAAAAAAACGATAGGCTCCGGAGTGTTACTGTTTTTGGGTAACGATGAACAAGGTTTGAACTATGAGGACAATACTTTCCGTTACCGCCAGGATTCCACTTTTCTCTACTATTTTGGCTTGTCGTTTGCCGGGCTGTCAGCTCTCATCGACATAGATGAAGATAAAGAAATCATTTTTGGCGATGAGCTGACCATCGACCATATTGTCTGGATGGGTACCCAGCCCACCCTTCACGAAAAGGCTTCTGCTGTGGGAATTTCCGAAACCCGTCCTTTTGCCGACATCGTCGGTTATCTGCACAAGGCTGTACAGAAGGGACAGACCATCCATTATTTGCCCCCTTATCGTGCCGAGCATAAGTTGAAACTGATGGACTGGCTGGGTGTTCCTCCGGCACGTCAGGAAGGGTCTGTACCGTTTATCCGTGCGGTGGTGGCACAGCGCAACTACAAGTCGACAGAAGAAATAGCGGAAATAGAAAAGGCATGCGACGTGACTGCTGACATGCACATCACCGCAATGAAGGTGCTTCGTCCGGGCATGTACGAATACGAGGTTGTGGCCGAAATGAACCGTATCGCCGAGATGAACAACTGCGAGCTGTCTTTTGCCACGATTGCTACTGTCAACGGCCAGACCCTGCATAACCACTATCACGGCAACCGGGTGCAACCGGGAGACCTCTTCTTGATTGATGCCGGCGCCGAGCTGCCTTCGGGTTACTGTGGTGACATGTCGTCTACCGTGCCGGCGGACAAGACTTTTACTCCACGCCAGCGTGCCGTTTACGAAATCCAGAACGCCATGCATCTGGAGTCTGTTAAAGCGCTTCGCCCGGGCATTCCCTATATGAAGGTGTACGAGCTTTCCGCCCAAGTGATGGTGGAGGGGCTGAAAGAGCTGGGATTGATGAAGGGCAATGCCGAAGATGCCGTGCGCGAAGGGGCGCATGCCTTGTTTTATCCCCATGGACTGGGCCATATGATGGGGTTGGATGTGCACGATATGGAGAACCTGGGTGAGCTCTGGGTAGGCTATGACGGTCAGCCCAAGAGTACGCAGTTCGGCCGCAAGAGCCAGCGTCTTGCCATCCCTCTGGAACCGGGCTTTGTGCATACGGTTGAGCCGGGCATCTACTTCATCCCCGAGCTGATTGACTTATGGAAAGGAGAGAAGAAGTTCATGGACTTCATCAACTACGATAAGGTGGAAGAATACCGCAATTTCGGCGGCATCCGTAATGAGGAGGATTATCTGATTACCGAAACGGGAGCACGTCGCTTGGGCAAGAAAATTCCACTGACACCGGAAGAGGTGGAAGCGTTGCGTTGACAACCACATCCTTAATATACACAGAGAGCCGTTTGTCCCGATAATGCCGGTGGCAAGCGGCTCTCAAATTTAGGGGTCATACAGATTGTATTATGTATGGTTTATGCGTGCAGTTCCAGTACGAACCGTGCTCCCTTGTTGTAGCTGCTGTCTAGTGTCAAGCTGCCGTTCATCTTGGTGGCAATCAGTGAGCAGATGGGGAGTCCCAGGCCGTCGCCTTGCGTCAGGTCTTTCACTTCGGTGAAAGGCTTGAAGATGTTTTCGCGTTGCTCCTCGGGGATACCGCAACCGGTGTCGCTGATGATGAACTGGTGGGTGTGCGCACCACGTTTCTTGAAGTCCAGCCATATTTTTCCTCCAGCAGGGGTGTACTCGGCGGCGTTTTCCAACAAATGCAGCAAGACGCGTTCCAGTTGCTCAGGGTTGATTTTCACATTCAATTTGGGGGCATTCACGGTCAGGGTGACATCTTCTTGTGTCATTCCTTTGATTTTGTCCATGATGCCTTCACAGAAAGTGGAGATATTCTTCTCCTGCACTTCGTAGGGTTCGGACAAGGTGGTTTCCAATTCGGACAGTTCCTGGATATGGTTGGAGAATGCATGCAGGGCTTTTACGCCCGGCAGTGAGGCGTCGAGCGTGTCCAGTGTCGGTTCCATTTGGGCGGAAATGTTCTGGATAAATTTGGTTTTCAGCTCATTGTGCTCATTAGCAATGCTGATGGCCTTCTTCTGTTTACGGGTGAGGATGATGAAACGCAGCAATACGATGGCGCCGAATACCAGTGCGGCGGCAAGGATGGCGGCGAGTATGCAAAGCCCGATGATGATGTACTGCTTGGCGCTTAGGGAATCATCTTTCTCCTGGATAGTGGCCAGGCTTTCATCATATTTCTTCTTCAGGGCGTTCAGTTCCTCTTGGGCGGTAAGCGCCTTTACGGAGTCGGTCCATAGGATGTACTTGTCGTAGGTGCGTGCCACCAGTCCGGCATTGTTTGCTTTGCGGGCAATGCTGATAAGAGTCTTGTAGCATTCGTCTACTTTGGCGTAGTTCTTCTGTTCCTTATATTGCCCTATCAGGCGGTTGGTAGCCGCATCACCTTGTGTGTTCATGCCGAAGGTGTAGTAATAGTTGGCCTGCGTATAAAGCAGGTCGTTGCTCAGAGAGTCGTTGTGAGAGGCTTTGGCGGTCTCTTCCAGTTTGGTCAGCTGTTCCTTGGCACGTGCGGGATTTTTCAGGTTGATGTACATCTGCAGGCGTTCCTTGTTGATGCGGAAACGTAGGTTGGGCATGGCCTTGCCCGTTTTCTGTTCGCCGGTTGCCACCACTTGCTCGGCACCGCGCAGCAGTTCAAAAGCTTCTTTATAGTAATTCTCCCGATGGTAGAGGGCGCTGGCATTGACGCCGCATTCCACTGCCTGGGCATACTTGTCTTGCGTGGCAAAGGCATTGTAGGCTTGCAGGAATAGATAGCGGGCTTTGATATATTCTTTTTTCGTAAGATTTTCTTGTGCTTGTTTCATCAATTCGTCTGCACGGTTTTGCGCATGGAGTTGAGTAAAGATGCAGAAAGTCGCTAAGAGAAGTATCGAAATAATTTTTTTCATGTGTACGTTTGTTTTATTTGCTCACAAAGTTAGAATAAAAACTTAGTATTTGAAGCTACTGCCTCCTAAAAATTCTCTCAATAAGGATGTCGGTGGAATTTCTTTGTCCTGCACGGGGGTGAAATATTTGATGAATTTCAGCAACCGGTAGGCTTCTGCGTATTCCGGACAGTTCCGTGGAACACTGGTAAGGATGGGCTCTGCGTGGCAGCGGAGCACGGCGAATTCGAACAAGAGGGCAGAGTTGAACATAACGTCGGCATTTTCCTGATAGGGGAATATCCATTTGTCCTCGCCGGCACGTACACTGGGCCAGCGTGAAATGGTCTCTTGTGCCGAGTAGCCGCGGTAGTTGAAGTCGCGGATGATGCGGCGCAGCAGGCGGTTGTCCGTGGTGGGAATCCAGTTGTGGTCGTCCAGCGAGATGGTGGTCAGGGCGGATACATAAATCTTGTATTTGCTGGCGGCGGGAATCTGTGGTGTCAGTTCAGGGTTCAGGGCATGAATTCCTTCCAGGATGAGGATGGTATGCTCGTCGATGCGTAGTTTGTCGCCCTTGTACTCTTTCTTCCCGAGGTTGAAGTTGAAGCGGGGCAGCTCCACTTCTTCGCCACGGAGCAATGCCTGCAGCTGGGTGTTGAAGAGTTCGAGGTCAAGGGCGTAGAGTGATTCGTAGTCGTAGTTTCCGTTTTCGTCGCGCGGGGTGTCTTCACGGTCTACGAAGTAGTTGTCCAGCGAGATGGGATAGGGGCGCAGGCCGTTGGTCATCAACTGCACGCTGAGCCGCTTGCTGAAAGTTGTCTTTCCGGAGGACGATGGGCCGGAGATGAGTACGAGCTTCACCCGGTTGCCGTTTTCGCCGCGACGGTAGATGTCGTCGGCTATTTGGGCTATCTTTTTCTCCTGCAGGGCTTCGGCTACGTTGATGAGGTCGGTGGCATGGCCTGTCTCGCAAGCCAGATTGAAGTCGCCCACGTTGCTCAGCCCCATGATGTAGTTCCAGCGCAGGTGTTCCTTGAATACGTCGAGCATCTTCTCCTGCTTCACCACTTCTTCCAGTACATTCGGGTTCTCCTTGTTGGGGATACGCAGCAGCAGGCCGTCGTAATACTTCACGATGTCGAACAGCCAGATGAACCCGGTACTGGGCAGCAGGTTGCCGTAGTAGTAGTCTACGGTGTCGCCCAATGTGTAATAATAGGTATATAGCGAGCCGGAGGTTTCCAGCAGCTTAACCTTGTCGTTCATGCCCCGTTCGCTAAAGATACGCACAGCCTCGGTGGTGTGGCATTCTACACGATGGTAGGGGATGTTTTCGGCGATGATTTCCTGCATCCGTTTCTTGATGGCGGTCACATCTTCCAGCTCTATGGAACGGCCGATGCGCAAGTTACAGAAGTAACCTTTGGATACCGGATGCTCTACGAACAGTTTTCCTTCCGGAAACAGCTCGCTGACAGCTTTGTAAAGAATGAAGCAGAGGGAACGGACATAGGTGCGCATACCTGAGGAGTCACGTATGTCGAGAAACTCTACATCCTTATTGTTGTATACACGGAAATTCAGTCCTTCGGAACGGTTGTTGACCTTTGCACTGACTACCTGATAGGGGAAATTTAGATTAAAACCGTAATAAATATCCAAAAGTGAGCTCCCTATAGGGAATTCTTTAGAAATATTATTATTTTTGCAACAAATTTGTAACATGTGTTTCATGATGTCTCGTTTTTAGTGGGTTGACACGTTAAATATAGGACATTATAACACGTGAAGGAATGAAACACCTTAAATAATTAAAGATGGAATATTCTTTTTATGATTTTTTAAAGCTACTCGGCTCATTGGCACTGTTTCTTTACGGAATGAAGATTATGAGTGAGGGGCTTCAAAAATTTGCCGGTGACAGACTGCGGAAAATATTGACCGCAATGACAACCAACAGAGTGACCGGTGTGTTGACGGGCGTGCTGATTACAGCACTTGTACAATCTTCCTCTGCAACCACGGTGATGGTTGTAAGTTTTGTCAATGCGGGGTTGTTAACGCTTTCACAATCCATAGGTGTCATAATGGGTGCTAATATCGGTACGACTGTTACGGCATGGATTATTTCAGCTTTAGGTTTCAAGGTGGACATTGCCGCCTTTGCTCTTCCTCTTCTTGCTTTCGGCATTCCTCTCCTCTTCTCTCAAAAAAGTAACCGCAAGTCTGTCGGTGAATTTATTTTCGGTTTCTCATTCTTGTTCATGGGGCTTTCCTATTTGAAAAACAATGCTCCTGACTTGAGCCAAAATCCTGATATGCTGTCATTTGTGCAGGACTATACCGACATGGGCTTTATCTCCATACTCCTTTTTGTGGGTATCGGTACGGTGTTGACCATGATTGTGCAGGCATCTGCGGCAACTATGGCCATTACGCTTATTATGTGCGCCAACGGCTGGATTAGTTTCGAATTGGGGGCAGCACTGGTTTTGGGAGAGAATATCGGTACAACCATCACGGCAAACCTTGCGGCGCTGACCGGTAATACGCAGGCGAGGAGGGCTGCTTTGGCTCATTTGGTATTCAATGTGTTTGGTGTGATATGGGTGTTGTGTCTTTTCACCCCCTTTACCGAGGCTGTGTCATGGTTCGTAGAGAACGTGATGGGTACTAAAGATCCGGCTGTGGCCGTATCCTTCAAGCTTTCGGCATTCCATACTTGCTTCAATATCTGCAACGTGCTGATATTGATATGGTTCGTGAAGTTTATCGAACGTACGGTCTGTGCCATTATTCCAATGAAGGAGCAGGACGAGGAATATCGCTTGCGTTTTATCTCGGGCGGTATGCTTTCTACGGCAGAGCTGTCCATCTTGCAGGCAAGCAAGGAAATACATCTCTTTGCCGAACGTACCCGCCGTATGTTCGGAATGGTGCAGGACTTGCTGCATACGGAGAAGGATGATGATTTCAACAAAGTGTTCAGCCGTGTGGAGAAGTACGAGAATATCAGTGACAGCATGGAGCTGGAGATTGCCAATTATCTGAATCAAGTGTCCGAAGGGCGCCTGAGTTCGGAAAGTAAGTTGCAAATACGTGCCATGCTGCGTGAAGTGACGGAGATAGAGAGCATCGGCGACAGCTGCTATAACCTGGCACGTACCATCAACCGCAAGCGCCAGACCAATCAGGATTTCACCGAGAAGCAGTACGAGCATATCCATTTCATGATGAAGCTGACGGATGATGCCTTGGAGCAGATGATTGTCGTGGTGGAACATCCGGAGCATGCAGGCGCGGATGTGAACAAGTCCTTTAATTTGGAGAATGAAATCAATAATTACCGCAATCAGCTGAAGAATCAGAATATCTTGGATGTGAATAACAAGGAATATGATTACCAGATGGGTGTTTACTATATGGACATCATTGCAGAATGTGAAAAGCTGGGTGACTATGTGGTGAATGTAGTGGAAGCCAGCAGCGATATAAAAGAAAAGAAAGCGTCTTAGGACGCTTTCTCAAATTCTTCTTTGCCTACTCCACACAAGGGGCAAACCCAATCTTCGGGAAGGTCTTCGAAAGATGTTCCCGGTTCTATTCCATTTTCAGGGTCGCCTAATTCAGGGTCATAGACATAATCGCATACAGTGCAAATGTACTTTTCCATAAATTTCTTTTTTAGGTTTATTCTTCTATAATAACGTTTAAAAGCCCTTTTTGTTTTATTGTTGAACAAAATAGTCTATTTCTGTTTCTTATTAAAACAACATTTTATGAAAATGGCCGACAAGCTGTTCTGGGCGATTATGCGGGATGCCATAGAAAATGCCGACTGTTCCAAATCGGTGTTTCTGGCGAATATGAGCCATGAAGTCCGTACTCCGTTGAACGTAATTGTCGGATTCTCGGAATTGCTGGCCTCTGCATCGACGGGCGAGGAGGAGATACTGTTACTGGAAATTGTGCAAAGTTATTTCTACGTAAAAGACACGGGAACCGGTATTCCTTAGGAGAAGTTGCCACATGTTTTTGAACGTTTCGTCAAGCTGAAGCAGGGAAAGGAAGGTACCGGACTGGGGCTCTCCATTTGCCAGACTATTGTCCGCAAATTGAGGGAGGCGAAATAGGCGTGGAATCGGAAGAGGGGGCAGGTTCGACTTTCTGGTTCACATTGCCGTGGGAGCTTGCAACCGGACCGAAACTGGTAAGGGAAAAAGAGAATCGATGACAGTCAATTAATCACTAATCATTATATAGGTATTGTTTTCCCGGATTATTATTGTATTTTTGCGTTCCAAAATTAAACCTAAAGACTTGCATGGCTGCAATAAAGGATGATTATTATCATGTCGGGCTGACCGACGAACAAGTGCGGAAGAGCCGCGAGGAACATGGAGTAAATTTATTGACGCCTCCTAAACGGCCTTCCTTATGGAAATTGTATCTGGAGAAGTTTGAGGACCCCGTAGTAAGGGTATTGCTGGTTGCCGCTCTGTTTTCTTTGATTATTTCCATTGTAGAGAATGAATATGCCGAGACTATCGGCATTATAGTAGCCATTTTGCTGGCTACCGGTATCGGTTTCTTCTTTGAGTATGATGCCGGTAAGAAGTTTGACCTGCTGAACGCAGTGAACGAAGAAACTTTGGTGAAAGTAATTCGTAACGGACATGTGCAGGAGATTCCCCGTAAAGATGTAGTGGTGGGTGATATCGTGGTGCTGGAAACCGGTGAAGAGGTTCCGGCGGACGGTGAATTGCTGGAAGCCATTTCCCTGCAAGTGAACGAATCGAATCTGACCGGTGAGCCGGTAGTGACGAAAACTACCGTAGAAGCCGACTTTGACGAAGAGGCTACGTATGCTTCCAACCGCATTTTACGCGGTACAACGGTGGTGGACGGACATGGCACCATGCGTGTGGAGGCTGTGGGCGATGCTACGGAAATCGGTAAAGTGGCACGTCAAAGTACCGAACAGAATACGGAACCTACTCCGCTGAATATCCAGCTGACCAAATTGGCCAATCTGATTGGAAAGATTGGCTTTTCCGTAGCGGGTCTGGCTTTTCTCATTTTTTTTGTAAAGGATGTGGTACTGGTCTATGACTTTTCTTCATTTCATACCTTCCGTGATTGGCTGCCGGCTTTGCAGGCTACTTTGCAATACTTTATGATGGCGGTTACCCTGATTGTGGTGGCTGTGCCCGAAGGCTTGCCGATGAGCGTGACACTCAGTCTGGCGTTGAATATGCGCCGCATGCTCTCCACCAACAACCTGGTGCGCAAGATGCATGCATGCGAGACGATGGGAGCCATTACAGTGATTTGTACCGACAAGACCGGTACATTGACCCAAAATCTGATGCAGGTGCATGAACCCAATTTCTATGGTTTGAAGAATAACGGGCAGCTGGGGAATGATGACCTCAGCAAGCTGGTAATGGAAGGTATCAGTGCTAACTCCACTGCTTTCCTGGAAGAAGAGGTGACTGGCGAGAAGCCGAAAGGGGTGGGTAACCCCACGGAGGTGGCACTGCTGCTTTGGCTGAACAGCCAAGGATGCGACTATCTGGCGCTGCGTGAGAAAGCTACGGTTATCGACCAGCTGACTTTCTCTACGGAAAGGAAATTCATGGCTACCCTGGTGCAATCCCCCCTGATTGGGAAGAAGGTGCTGTATGTGAAGGGAGCTCCCGAGATTGTTTTGGGTAAATGCAAGGATGTCATGTTGGACGGCAAGCGTGTGGATGCGGTGGAATACCGTTCTACAGTGGAGGCTCAGTTGCTCAACTACCAGAATATGGCTATGCGTACACTTGGCTTTGCATTCAAGATTGTGGATGATGCGGAAGCGTCTGATTGTGTGTCATTGGTTGCTGAAAATGACTTGTCGTTCCTCGGTGTGGTTGCCATCAGTGACCCTATCCGTCCGGATGTGCCTGCGGCCGTTGCCAAATGCCAGTCGGCAGGTATCGGAGTGAAGATTGTGACGGGAGATACACCGGGTACGGCTACCGAGATAGCACGCCAGATTGGTCTGTGGAAACCGGAGGATACGGAAAAGAACCGCATTACGGGAGCTGCATTTGCCGAATTGACGGATGAGGAGGCATTGGACCGTGTGATGGACTTGAAGATAATGTCGCGTGCACGCCCCACAGACAAACAGCGTCTGGTGCAACTGTTGCAGCAGAAAGGTGCGGTAGTGGCTGTGACGGGTGACGGCACGAATGATGCTCCTGCGTTGAACCATGCGCAAGTGGGACTTTCGATGGGTACTGGAACCTCCGTTGCCAAGGAGGCCAGCGACATCACGTTGCTGGATGACTCCTTCAACAGTATAGGTACGGCCGTGATGTGGGGACGTTCTTTATATAAGAATATACAGCGTTTCATTGTTTTTCAACTGACTATCAATTTTGTGGCTTTGTTTATCGTTCTCCTGGGTTCACTGGTGGGTACGACGCTTCCTTTGACCGTCACGCAGATGTTGTGGGTGAACCTGATTATGGATACGTTTGCGGCCCTGGCCCTGGCGTCCATTCCACCCAGTGAGAGCGTGATGAAGGAAAAGCCACGTAAGAGTACGGATTTCATTATAACCAAGTCCATGAGGTATTACATTCTGGGAATGGGGTCTGCCTTCCTGGTGTTACTTATGGGAATGCTCTTCTGGTTTAACAGTGAAGAGGGGGGGATGACTACCTATCGGTTGACTGTGTTCTTCACGTTCTTTGTTATGCTTCAGTTCTGGAACTTGTTCAATGCACGTGTGTTCGGCACTTCGGACTCGGCGTTCAAGGGCATTTCTAAATCTTATGGCATGGAGCTGATTATACTTGCCATTTTGGGCGGACAGATACTGATTGTACAGTTTGGTGGAGCTGTATTCCGCACAGTGCCGCTCGATTTTATGACTTGGATGACGATTGTCGTTTCTACTTCGTTTGTTTTGTGGATAGGTGAACTGGTTCGCCTTATCCGACGTTTAACACAGAAATAGTGATGAAAAGAAGAGGAATCAAGAACCTTATTATTGATTTTGGCGGAGTTCTGATTGATTTGGACCGCCAGCGCTGTTTAGAGAATTTCAGAAAGCTGGGATTGCCGGACGTGGAAGTCATGTTGGACCTCTATCACCAGCAGGATTTCTTCCAGAAATATGAAAAAGGGTTGATTACCAGTGCGGAGTTCCGGGAAGTGATTCGTGGAAAGATAGGGAAACCGGTGACTGATGCCCAGATAGATGACGCCTGGAACAGTTTCCTAGTGAGTATTCCTACTTTTAAATTGGATTTACTGTTGGAACTGCGCAAAAAATATGTGGTCTATCTGCTGAGCAACACCAATGAAATCCATTGGCAATGGTCGTGTCTGCACGCGTTTCGCTACAAGGCTTTCCGTGCGGAGGACTTTTTTGAGCATATCTATCTCTCTTATGAGATGAAGATGGCAAAACCGGATGCCGATATATTTCAGAAAGTACTGGATGAGACCGGTATTCTTCCCAACGAGACTCTTTTCATTGACGATTCTGAGGCCAATTGCCGGACAGCGGAGGCGTTGGGTATTTCTACCTATACGCCAAAGGCCCACGAGGATTGGAGACATGCAGTTGTTTTGTGAAACATCGGACATTGGTTCCCGTCCAAGTGTAGCCACTATCGGTTTCTTTGACGGAGTACATCGGGGACACCGCTACCTGATAGAGCAAGTGTGTGCGGTAGCTGCCGGGCGTGGGCTTGCTTCGTCGGTCGTGACTTTTCCGGTACATCCGCGTAAAGTGATGCAGGCCGATTATCATCCGAAGTTATTGACCACTTGTGATGAGAAAGTTTCCCTGCTAGCCAAGACTGGGGTGGATTATTGCATGATGCTTGATTTTACTCCTGAAATAGCCCGGCTTTCGGCACGGGAATTCATGTCCATACTGAAGGATCGCTATCAGATACAAGCTTTGGTAGTAGGATACGACCATCGTTTCGGGCATAACCGCAGCGAGGGTTTTGAAGACTATGTGCACTATGGTCGCGAATTGGGTATGGAGGTGCTTCTTGCGCGCGCGTATTCTTATAGTAAGGAAGCATCGGTAACGGAGGTTACTGTCAGCTCCTCGGCTATTCGAGGTCTGTTGCAGGAGGGAAACGTTTCGGAAGCTGCCGAGTATCTGGGATATGATTTCTTTTTGGACGGTACGGTTGTCGGCGGCTATCAAGTGGGGCGTAAAATAGGTTTTCCTACGGCTAATCTCCGTGTTTCCGATTCTGACAAGCTGATTCCCTGCGATGGTGTGTATGCCGTCCGTGTCTGTGTTGAAGGCAAGGAGTACGGCGGTATGCTAAGCATTGGCTACCGACCTACGTTGGAGAACGGCCCCGATCGCAGTATTGAGGTCCATATATTCCGGTTTGATGCTGATATTTATCAGCAGCCGATGCGTCTTTCCTTTGTGCGCCGCACCCGTCCTGAACTGAAATTCGACAGTATAGAAGAACTTATTGCCCAGCTTCACCGTGACGAGGTGGAGATTAAATCCATTCTTGCTTTATAAACATAAGGCAATAAGGTCATTTATCCCCTTGCAGTTCTATGTATTTTCCCGTTTGAAGTGTTTGCTTTCTGTATATTTATCGTAAAACGCGTTTTTTTTATTGTTTTTCGATAAATATTTTCTGTTTTTCTTTGTCATACCAAAAAAAGGTCTTTTATTTGCATATCGAAAAACGATAAATGATTATCGAAAAACAAAATAAAGAACTAATAAAACAATAACGGTATGAAAACTTTAGTAATGACAACAATCTTTGTAGTGACAGTAGTGATAAATGCTTTTGGTGGTAATATCCAGGAAAACTTTGCCTATAATGAAGTGATGAACGGAAATCAGGTGGAGTCCCAGATTGTATATAAAGTAGAGAACGGTAAGTTTCTGCAGAACCATTTGAAATACAATTTCACCTATGATGCCCAAGGGCGTACGATACAGAAGGAGGCGTTGAGATGGAACGAGATTGAGCAGGCGTTTGAACGCTTCTATTGCTTGAACTACAATTATACGGAAGCCGGTACGGATGTGGAATATGCCTTGTGGGACAACAAGACGAATGCCTACTCCGATGTGAAGGAAAAAGCTGTTTATCTGCAGGCGGGAGATGACATCAACTACTTGAGTTACAAATGGAGTAAGAAGGACAACGACTGGAATCTGTTGGTGGAACATGCCACTGCGGAGGAAGACGTATTGCTCCTGGCAGTAAAATAAATGAAGAACAATATAGAAATGAGGGAGGGGTTTAGGTTATGAGAAGAGCATTCATGAGTATTACACTATTGGTATTGTCACTTTCTACAGTGATGGTGCTGCTGATGGGACTTGTTGCCACAGCTTGACGGATTGACAGAGAAAATGTGTATCTTTGCGAACTTTTAGACGAATAGAACAATGAAAACGGCAATAAAACTAGTATTGATTTACTTTTTGATGCAGATTGTAGGAGCACTGTTTGCAGGACCTTTCTGTCTGCTGTATACGTATTTCGCTTATGGAACTTTCGACATGGACAAGGCTGGTCAGATTGCTGTGGCGCCTACCATGCTGCTGGGCTTTGTTTTCATGGGACTGTACTTGTGGCGCAAGAACTACCTGACGGGAGACAAGCATCTGTATTCTCCGGTGTCAGTCCCTTATCTGGCATGGAGCCTGCTTGCCGGAATGACTTCCATATGTATAATAGGTCTTCTGATGTCCGAACTTACTTTTTTGCCCAATTTGTTGGACCAGACATTTGATATACTGCAATCCGGTTGGCTGGGTATTCTCTGTATTTCTGTTTTGGGACCCGTACTGGAAGAACTGCTTTTCCGTGGTGCCATTACCAAGGAGCTGCTTCGCAGATATAGCCCGGCAAAGGCTATCTTGTTTTCCGGGTTGATATTCGGTATCTTTCATCTGAATCCGGTTCAGATAATAGGTGCTTGCCTCATCGGTTTCTTGCTTGCCTGGCTTTATTATAAGACACGGAGTCTTATGGCATGTATTCTGATACATATCATGAATAACGGCTTGTCTGTCTATCTGAGCCTGAAACATCCTGAAATGGAGGATGTGACACATCTGCTGAGTAACCCGTATGTACTGGTTTGGGCAGTGGTTTTCATATTGTTGCTTCTACTCTCCTTGAAACAACTGAATAAATATAATATATCTGATACTAATACAACAACAACTGAATTATGAAAAGAAGATTGAACATTCTCTGCCTGGTGGTAATGCTTGTACTGAGTTACTCGGTATTGGAGCAGGGGTACTATATCTTTCTGGGAGCCAAGATGGGGGCGCAGACCGGACTGGAGCTGGGAAAGAAAGGGAGTGACATTGCTGCCTACAAGGAACTGATGAACCTGAAGGTTGTCAACCTGATACCTTCTTCCATGGAGTCGTTTGATTTCTTCAGGGATTCCGTCTACAATGAGAAAAGCAGGAGTTATGTGCCTGCAGCCTACTCTTCGTTGATGGTCAGCGTAAATTCTCATGATTCTGTTGGGAAAGTGGTGGCAAAGTATTTGCTGATATATCTGCATTTGGGCTTTTCTCTTTGGGCGGTAGTATTGTTTATCCGCTTGATAATCTCTATCAACAAGTCCGACATCTTCAACTGGCGGAATGTACGTCGGCTGCGTCGATTGGGAATGGCACTGGTTGTCAGCTTCTGCTGTACCTTTGCGTCATCATATCTTGATTTTATAGGTATCGATACCGTATTCTCGCTGCATGGTTACGAGCTGAGCCTCTCAGAATTGGTGAGCACTACCACGCTGGTACTTGGGCTTTGTTCGCTGATTGTAGGTGAAGTGTTTGCCATTGGGTTGAAGATGAAGGAAGAGCAGGACTTGACGATTTAATGAAAGGAGATACAATAATGAAAAAGATTCAGATATTGGCAATATTAGTTATTGTAGCATTAGTATTTACTGGTTTGAAAGGTGGAATTGAAGGTGCGGTTGATGGCTGGAATCAAGCAGGAGACAGTCGGGAGTTTGACTTCTCTACTGTAAATGTTGCAGTGAAGGCTGATGAGACTTTGATAGCAGATTCTCTTTTTAATAGTGTGGCAAAGCGGAATATTCCGTATTGTATTGAAACCCTGGAGACACAAGTGGAAGAGTCCGTTTGGGGTGTTGTATTGAATATTCTGATGTTTCCTGTGGCATTTGCCGGCTTGTATGGTTTTTTCTGTTTGATAAAGATGGTTATGGCTGTAACCCGTCGGGAAGTGTTTATTCGTGATAATGTATTTCGTATGCGTGTTTTTATTTATACAATCATTCTTATGGGAATACTTCTTGAACTGAAACAGTATTGTCAATATTGTGATGTCGTTTCTCAGATTCATTTGGCCGGTTATGAAATAGAGTCTTATTGGCTTAAATATCCTTGGTTTTATTTTTTGATATTAGCTCTTTTCACCGAGATATTCGCCATCGGCGTGAAGATAAAGGAAGAGCAGGATTTAACGGTTTAATGTGGGGGGAGGATTATGAAAAAGATAAGTATATTGGGTATCCTGGCTATATTGGTCATTGTTGCAGAGTTTACCTATGCGATGATAGCGGGCTGGGTGGATATGAAGAATAGTTTTCTTGAGGGTTACAATAGTGTAAATGTGCATTCGGGAACTCCACAGCCGGAGTATTCCGGTTTATTTGATAAGGTATATGTGGATGTAAGACCTTTGGAAACGACAGCAGTCGATTCCTTGACGAATCGTTTTGCCGATAAGTCAGTACCTTATCAGGTAAAGAGAATAGGCACTGTGATTGTCCCCACTGTCTGGAGTTCCATAGTGAACTTCTTTGCCATGTTTGCCATCATTCCTTTCTTTGTAGGAATCTATTGCCTGATACGTTTGCTGGTATCCATCTCAAAGCGGGAAGTGTTTACTTCGGATAATGTAGCCCGGTTGCGTTTCTTTACTTATTCGTTTGCTGCATTGTACGGCTTGATGACTTTGCACGATTGGCTGAATCATCTTGAAGCAGTGAAGCAAGTGGCTCTGCTGGGCTACGAAGTGGTTGCATCGCATGATACGGATTTCACATCCCTGG
This sequence comes from Bacteroides sp. D20, assembly GCF_003436255.1. NCBI lineage: Bacteria > Pseudomonadati > Bacteroidota > Bacteroidia > Bacteroidales > Bacteroidaceae > Bacteroides > Bacteroides sp. D20. The sequence continues at coordinate 61,951 of NZ_QSOO01000006.1, forward strand.
TTATTATAATTCTTTTCACCGAGATATTTGCCGCCGGGGTGAAGATAAAGGAAGAACAGGACTTAACTATTTAGGTGTGAGTGGGAAAAGAATAATTGATAAATAGAACACAATTATATGATTATAGTAAACCTTGACATAATGATGGCCCGAAGAAAGATATCTTTGGGCGAACTGGCGGAGAAGATTGATATTACGCCTGCCAATCTCTCTATTCTCAAAACCGGAAAGGCTAAGGCCATCCGTTTCTCTACACTGGAAGCAATCTGTAAGGAACTTGATTGCCAGCCGGGGGATATACTGGAGTTTAAGGAGGGATAAATAGGGAGAAGAAGGCGCAAGTAGAGGTTGAAATGCTTACCGCCTTAAGAAACTCCGTTTACGTACTACAGTAAACACCTTTACATACTACGGTAAACGCCTTTACATACTATGGTAAACGTCGTTACTTCATAATGTAAAAGCCGTTACATTCTGGAGTAACGGCTTTTACATTATAGGGTAAACATCCGGTAAATATAATCTGCTGATTATTAGCTTATATATTGTCGGTCGTAACCTTTAGATGCCTTTCGCTTTGAAGGCCAGCGCATACATTCGCATCTGCTTTACCATAGACAGCAGTCCGTTGCTACGGGTGGGCGACAAGTGTTCCTTCAGTCCTATTTTATCAATGAAATAGAGGTCGGCGTTCAGTATCTCATCCGGTGTGTGCCCGGAGAGTACTTTGATAAGCAGTGAAATGATTCCTTTCACAATCAGTGCGTCGCTTTCGGCCTGGAAAATAATTTTTCCGTCCACTTCGTCTGCCTGCAGCCATACGCGGCTCTGGCAACCTTCAATCAGGTTTTGTTCCGTCTTGTATTTTTCGTCGAGCGGTTCCTGCTCGTTTCCTAAATCAATAAGAAGTTGGTACCGGTCCATCCAATCGTCGAAATCATTGAATTCGGCAATTACTTCATCTTGTACTTCGTTGATACTTATCATGGGATTTACTATTTTACTATTTACGATTTACTATTTGATGGTCTATTTCTCATTGTAGATGACTTCCAGCAAGGTCTGTCCCACTGCGTTGAGAGTGCCCTTGTCGATGATGTCCATGGTGTCGTCTATCGTGTGCCAGAAGTCACCGAAGCCGGTGTCGCAGTTCGGGTCATAGTTGATGATGTCTACGCAGGGAATCTGCCGCAGGTTGTATACATACATATGGTCGTCTGTCACTTCGGTGCCTTTTTCTTTGGGGAAGAAGTTGCCGAAGCCCAGGCGGTGGGCTGTGTTCCATATCTTGTTCACGTACTTACCGGCGGTTCTTTGAGAGAACTGTTCCTTGTAGAAGGTGGCGTTCTTTCCGCCTACCATGTCGAGCAGGATGCCGTAGCGGGCATTATAGCCGTCTACATGGGGTACTCGTCCCCAATATTGCGAGCCCAGGCACCAAGTGTCGTTCTTGTATGCACCTTGATAGAAGTAGGGGATGCCATAGTCTTCGGCGTCAAAGAAGATGATGTCGATGCCTATGGCTGGAGCCTGCTGCTGTAGTTGGCGGGCCACTTCGAGCAATACGCCCACACCGCTGGCTCCATCGTTCACACCCAGGATAGGGCTGTGATGCTTCGTCTTGTCGGCATCCTGGTCGGCATAAGGACGGCTGTCCCAATGGGCACAGAGCAGTACACGCCTTTTGCTTTCCGGATTATAGGCGCCGATAACATTGCGCGCTTTCAGGATGGTGTTGTCGTAAGCCACCAGGTCGGCATGCTGGTTGTATACTTTGGCGCCGAATTCTTCCAGCTTCTTGGCAAGGAATTCTCCGCAGGCTTTGTGGGCGGCGGTGTTGGGCACGCGCGGACCAAAATCCGCTTGGGTCTGTATGTATTGATATGCACTGTCTGCACTGAACTGAGGCACTTGGACAGTCGCTTTGGTCGCATCGCCCTCACTGTCATTATCGGCTGCAGACTTGCTGCTGTTGTTGCTGCATGCCACTATCGCTACAATCAGCAACAGCAGCAACGGGATGAATGTATAATTCCGTTTCATTCTCTTTCTGTATTAAAACTTAGTTTCACTTCTTTCTTTCCAACTTTCAGTGTTACCGCAGCGCCGTTTATCAGCGGTACATTCATGCTGACATGTCCGACGGGAAAATCGAAACATATCGGGTAATCGTATTCCTTCACCAAATCGGCCAATGCGCCATATAGGTCTTTTCCCAGGGACTTGTTCTCCTCGTATTCGGTGAATTGTCCGATGATGAGGCCGGAAAGCTTGTCGAGGACACCGCCCAGTTTGAGATTGTACATCATGCGTTCCACCGCATGCGGGCGTTCTCCCACATCTTCGATGAAGAGGATGGTGCCTTCGGCGGGAATATCGTAAGGAGTACCACGCAGCCCGTAGAACACAGACAAATTGCCGCCGCGCAACACGCCTTTTCCCTCTCCCTTATGATTTAGTTTGTGCCCCGGGCAGACATAACTGAATGCTTCGGTTCCTCCCAATGCCTGCCCGAACAGTATATCCTTCAGTGCTTGTGTGCAGAAGTCGTCTTCCGGTTCTACTGTGAGATGGCGCGCCATGGGGGCGTGCAACGACGCGAAGCCATTCTGCTGGAACAGATTATGGAGGGCGGTGATGTCACTGAATCCGATGAGCCATTTGGGATGCTGCCTGAACTTGGTAAAATCCAGTTTGCCTATCAGATGCGCGGCTCCGTAACCGCCCCGACTACAGAATATGACTTTGGCTTCTTCATCGTCCATGGCTTCCTGCAGGTCCTCGAGGCGTTGCCGGATATTTCCTGCATACGTTCCGTTGGAACTCCCCGCGTGCTTTGCGAATACGACTTCCAGCCCCCAGGACTTCAAACGTTTGTAGGCGCCTTTCAGGAAAGATTTGTCAATCTTGCTGGAAGGGGAGAGAACAATGACACGATCACCTTCCTGCAGATACGGAGGGAAAATAAGACTACCCATATTATATTATCAATCTATTTTGGGCAAAAGTACACAATTCACCACAGATATCACAGATTAACACGGATTTTTAACAGAAGAGAGGGAGGTTATATATGATATATAATCAACAGAGTAACTCAAATTCTGTTCAAATCCGTGTCAATCTGTGTAATCTGTGGTGAACATATCAAAATGATATTAAACATATAAAATTTCAATGGGGCAAATGCCGTATTTCTCGACATTTTTTTAGATATTTGCTAAAAATCTAACGTTATGGAACCGATACGGAACTTTGCCCAGTTAACAGCCCACCTGAAAACCTTGAATAAGAGGAAACGTATTGCGGTAGTCTGTGCCAATGACCCTAATACAGAATATGCCATATCCCGTGCCTTGGAGGAGGGGATTGCGGAATTTCTGATGATTGGCGATTCTGCCATATTGGAAAAATATCCCACCTTGAAGAAATATCCTCAATATGTCAGTACCTTGCATATAGAAGATTCCGATGAGGCTGCACGTGAGGCGGTGCGTATCGTACGCGAGGGTGGAGCGGACATCCTGATGAAAGGCATCATCAATACCGACAATTTGCTACGTGCCATTCTGGACAAGGAACATGGTTTGTTGCCTAAAGGAAAGATTCTGACCCATCTGGCCGTGATGCAGATACCTACTTACGATAAACTGCTCTTTTTCTCCGATGCTGCGGTCATTCCCCGCCCGACGCTGCAACAGCGCATTGAAATGATTTGGTATGCCATCCATACTTGCCGCCATTTCGGGATAGAGCAGCCACGTATCGCGCTGATTCATTGCACGGAGAAGGTAAGCGCCAAATTCCCCCATTCATTGGACTATGTGAATATTGTGGAACTGGCGGAAGCCGGAGAGTTCGGCAATGTCATCATCGACGGCCCGCTGGATGTGAAGACCTCTTGTGAGAAGACGAGCGGTAACATCAAAGGCATTGTATCACCGATTGACGGGGAGGCGGATGTGTTGATATTCCCAAACATCGAATCGGGCAATGCTTTTTATAAGGCTGTATCTCTGTTTTCTCATGCCGATATGGCCGGGTTGCTGCAAGGACCCTCATGTCCGGTGGTATTACCGTCGCGTAGCGATTCCGGTTTGTCCAAATATTACAGCATTGCCATGGCTTGCCTGACCAGCGGGGTGAAAGAACCTTGATTGTAATTAGTAATTTGTAGTTCGTAATTTGTAAATCGTAATCAATGAAAATACTGGCAGTAAATCCCGGTTCCACCTCGACAAAAATTGCTGTCTATGAGGATGAAACTCCCCGTCTGGTACTCAACATCCGGCATTCGGTGGAGGAGCTTTCCCAATTTCCCCGCATCATCGACCAGTTCGAATTCCGCAAGCACTTGGTGCTGGAAGCGCTGGAGGCCAATGACATTCCCTTTAAGTTCGATGCCATCGTCGGCCGTGGGGGATTGTTGAAACCCATTCCTGGCGGTGTGTATGCCGTGAACGATGCCATGTTGGACGATATGCTCCACGCCATGCGTACCCACGCCTGCAACTTAGGTTGTCTGATAGCCCACGAACTTGCCGCCATGCTGCCCGGCTGCCCCTCTTTCATAGCCGATCCCGGCGTGGTGGACGAGCTGGACGATGTGGCACGCATCACCGGTTCGCCTCTGATGCCCAGCATCACCATCTGGCACGCCTTGAACCAGCGAGCCATCGCCCGGCGCTATGCTGCCGAGCGTAGTGCCCTGCAGCCCGAAGCTCCCGTGCATTACGAAGACCTCAATCTGATTGTCTGTCACTTGGGTGGAGGCGTTTCCGTAGGAGTCCACCGCCACGGCCGTGCGGTGGACGTGCCCAATGCCCTCGACGGTTTCGGTCCTTTTTCGCCCGAACGTGCAGGCACCCTGCCCGCCGGGCAACTGATAGACCTTTGTCACTCGGGGCGTTACACTACCGAAGAACTGAAGAAACGTATTTCCGGCAAGGCGGGACTTGCCGCCCATTTGGGTACTACCGACATTCCCGCCATAGAGAGGCGCATCGCTGAGGGAGACACCCATGCCGCTTTGGTGCTTGATGCCATGATTTACCGCATTGCCAAGGAGATAGGCGGTGCTGCTGTTGTGCTTTATGGCAAGGTGGACGCCATTCTGCTTACGGGAGGTATGGCACATTCCGAGTACATCACTTCGCGGTTGCAGGAGCGCGTGTCTTTCCTTGCTCCCGTCCACGTCTATCCCGGAGAAGACGAATTGGAAGCATTGGTAATGAATGCGCTGGGAGCTTTGCGTGGAGAGCTTCCGGTGCAGGTTTACCGATAATAATCATATCGCTTTTGTTCTTCATGAAAGTGTCATAACTCACCACAGATTACACAGATTCACACAGATTTTTTTAGTTTATTGATATCTGACATATTTATCTGTGTGAATCTGTGTAATCTGTGGTGAGTTATGACATATATGGAATCCCGGTTTACTTACCGTAATCGTCGTACATCATCAACAGATGTGAGGAGCTCCAGCTGAAATGGGGAGCTTTCAGGCGTTCGCCGGTATGGGTTCCGTAGTTCTCGTGGATGGGAGCACCCTCTTTCAGCCCGCTCAGGCGGTCGAAGACTTGCAGCGTATATTCATCTGCCAGTTGGTTGTAGCCGTAGTTGCGCAGTCCGCGGATGGCAAAGTAGGTCTGGTCCAGCCAGATGGGGCCACGCCAGTAGCCGCGCGGATTGTATTTGGGATTGTCGGCGGCAATGGTCGGGAAGGGGATATACGTGGAGAACTTTGCCGTATCTTGAAGCATGGGCAGCATGCTGTCCACTTGCGCTTGTGTGGCAATCCGGGTCCACAACGGAGTGTAGGCTTCGCAGCCCGGCTCTTCGATGAATGAACCGTCCTTCAGGCGGCGGTCGCAGAAGAAGTTGATGTTCTTGTCAAAGAAATAGTCGGCTACCTGGCTACTGTAGTCCGGTGCGTCGAAAGGTATCTTCAGCAGGCTGGAGAATTTCTTCAGCAGTTTGCATTCCAGTGCCAGATAAGCGTTCAAGTCCACACTCTCCTGATCCATACTCCAGGCATCCTCGTAGCCTTCGTTTTTCAGCATCACGGCGCCGTCAAAACGGATGGCGTTGTCCATGCCGCTTTCCCAGGCGGCAGCTTCCAGTGTTCCGTCGGTAGCACCGTACTCGCACATGCCATTGCGGTTGTGGTCGCGCTTCTCGTACCACCATTTATAATAGGAGAGCAGTTGCGGATACATCTCGGCAACGAAGGCGGTGTCACCCGTATGGGTAAATATTTCATCGACAGCCCAGCATACCAAGGGAGGTTTGCTGTCACGGGCATTGTTCTCGGAGGGGTCAGTGTAGATACAGTCGATAATCATGCCGTCCGGTTGCTGGTAGTCGAACATGGCTCGGATGTTGTTCTTGGCCAGTTCGGGGTCGAATTTGGCGGTTCCGGCACTGAAGCGCCAGCTATCCCATGCCCAAAATCCGACGAAATAGCCTACGGCATGGCTCGGGATGATACCTTCGTGAAGCAATCCACCGCGGTGTGTCCGCCAATTGGAGATGAGCGTGGTGACGGCTTTCACGGCGATACGGTCATATTCGGGCTTCATGTCCTTGCGCAGTATCTTAGTGAGGTAACCTTCCCAACGTTCGGCATTGGCTTGCAGGGCGGGGGCGGGATTGTTGAGCAGGCTCGGCAGGTTTTGCAGGTTGGCAGTCATCTCTTTTTCGGAAGTGAAGAAAGAGATGGCTACGTTGACAGGGTAGCGCGGAGAGCGGACGAGGGCTGTATAGTTATTGTCGGTCTTGGCCAGCTCTACATTAGGAGTGAAGGTCACGGTTACGGTTTCGCCACTGGGATGACGGGCGATGACGGAGTTCTGTTCTACGCTGACGGTGATGTCTTTGCCCCATTGGCTACCGGAGAGCAGCAGGTCTTCAGCCGTGTCGGCTTCGATGCGCAGCAAGGCGGTCGAGGCACTTGTGAAGTTGAGCCGTTGCGTGATGCTCCCGTGGGTGGAATGTGCCGACATATAGAGCTCGCCGGGGTAATAGCAAGTGGAATCCGGAACAAAAATCTCTTGTGTATCTTTGGCAAAGCTTACGACGGCGGCTGACTGTGCCATCCACTGGCGGCGGAACATATCGAGGCTGAAGGGGCCGCAGAAGCCGTTGACCCATTGTTGCCGTTCGGGCAGCGTGAAGCCCATCCACGAGCCGGCGTCGGTGAACCAACCATAGCAGCGGTGCAGGGTGTCGGGAGTGTAGGAGATGTCCAGTATGTCGGCGAAGGCATACCGTTTCTCCGTAGTGCTTTTCATGCCGGGGGTGCAGGCTGCGATGCCTGCGGCCAACAATGTGAAGCAGAGTATGCGTATAAATTTGTATTTCATATGAATGAGGTATTTAACGGTTATTTGTGCGCTTGTTCCGCTGCATCATCCTCCGGTGCGAGAGGGGCGAGCGTGAAGCTGTATTTCCATTCGTGCGGAGTGATGGTGTACTCGGGATGAACTTGTGCTCCCCAGGTATTGTCACCGCCTACGCCCATCTGCTTGTGGTCGATGTTGAGCCATATCATATCTTTCTTCTGGATGCTTCCACCGTGGCGGCGCTCCATCTGTGAGGGACGGTATTCAATGTCCTCCATCGGGAAGTTCCAGGCGCTTACGCTCAACGGTTCCTCGCCCACTACCAGCAGACCTTCACCGGCAGCATTGCGCAGGGCCACCCAGCGTACGTCACAATGATTGGCCGTCTCTTGGGCACGTACATACGGATGGAACTGTTCCCACACCGTGGCGTTGTAGAGGCCTATCAATGCTCCCGTCTTGCGGTCGGCGTACGTCTCTTGCGGACCACGGCCCAACCAGGTCATCATTTCATATTCGGCAGGGAGTATCATGCGCATGCCCAGACGAGGCATCTCGCTCAATGGCTTCTTGCCGGGGGTGAAGTGCATGGTTACCTGAACCTTGCCGTCGGGAGTGATTTTGTAGAGAGTCTGCAAATCAGCATCTTGTTCTTCCATGCGGTAGGTCGCAGTGACAGTAGCCGTTTGTCCGGCTTCTGCAACTTCGATGTTCTGCAGTTTGGCATCGCGTCCGGCGTTTCTCCAGGTGCCGCAGCGTATCAGGTGCCCATTTGGAATATCATTATCGGTCAACGGGCGCCAGAAGTTGGGTTGTAGCCCTTCTTTAATCAGATTCTTTCCGGTGTAGTTCAACTCTGTCATTTCACCGTTTCGGGTAGAGAAAGCTACCTGGAAGTTGTTGCCTTTCACGGTCAGTGTTTCGTTGTTGCGGTCTACGGTCAGCGTTCCTTCCACCGGCTGAACGGTTTTGGCTGACGGTGCAGAAGGCAATTCCCATTGTTCGATGGCAACCTCGTGTCCTTTCGGTACTAATGGCGCTTCGTGCTTGGTAAATGCACGCAGTGTGAGGAAATACTCCTTGCCGTCGGCAGGCAGCGCTTTCAGTGGCAATTCTATGTTGGCAGAGTTTCTGGGAGCAATCTTGGGGAAATCCATCTCACCGTTCTGAACGGTCTTGCCGTCGCATTCCACTGCCCAGTGGAGGGTATATCCTTCCAATCCGATGAAATCGTGCCAGTTGGTGACCTTTATCTTGTTCGGGGTGAAGGCAAGCGGTTCGAAGTGGATGTATTGCAATACCTTCTTCACTTCGTAAATGTGCGGGTGCGGGGTGCGGTCGGCAGTAACCAGGCCGTTGGCACAGAAGTTGGAGTCGTTGACGACACCTACAAATCCCATGTCGCCGCCAAAAGCCCAGATGTCGCGCTGGTTCTCGTCCTTGATGGCAAACGTCTGGTCCACCCAGTCCCAAATGAAACCGCCTTGCAGCTGGTCGTACTTGTAAATCAAGTCCCAGTAGTCCTGGAAGTTACCTACACTGTTACCCATGGCATGGGCATATTCGCAGAGAATCATGGGGCGGGCATCACGCTGGTTCACGTGTTGGCGCAACCTCCAGATGCGTGCGTACATGGGGCAATAGATGTCGCTCTTGGAGTTGTAGCCACCCCCTTCATATTGTACGGGACGGGTGGGGTCTATCTTCTTGGTATAGTCATACAGAGTTTCGAAGTGCTTGCCGTAGCCCGACTCGTTGCCCATGGACCAAGTCACGATGGCAGAGTAGTTGCGGTCGCGTGCAATCATACGGCTCATCCGCTGCATGAAAGGCACCTCCCAGTCGGGATAGTTGGCAAGGGTCTCATCCTTGTGGAACATCATGCCATGGCTCTCGATGTTGGCTTCGTCTACCATATAAAGTCCGAATTCTGTGCAAAGCTCGTACCACGCATAGTTGTTCGGGTAGTGGCAGTTGCGTACACCGTTCAGGTTGAACTGCTTCATCAGCTGGATGTCGTGTATCATGGACCCCACGGTGATGGTACGTCCCTTGTGCGGGTCGTGCTCGTGACGGTTCACCCCCTTGAAGAGGACGGCCTGGCCGTTAATCATCTGCATGCCGTTCATCATTTCCACGGTACGGAAGCCAAAAAGGTGCGTAAAGGATTCCTGCGGTTTCCCTTGTGCATCAAAGGTGCTGACTACCAGCGTGTAGGTGTTCGGTGTTTCGGCATTCCAGGCTCGTGCATTCGTGAACACTTGCTGCTGGGTAAACAAAGTGTCTGTGGCAGAGGTTATGGACTTTTTCCGGTCATAGATAACCTTGTCCTTGTCCATTACCTTGACTTCCACCGTTTCTCCGGCTTTAGGCCGATGGAGGAATACGTCCAGCTTTAGTTCGCCATCCTTGTAGTTGTTTATCAGTTCCGCTGTCATCCGGAAGTCCTTGACGCGGCTCTGGGGGCGGGCGTAGAGATAAACACTCCGTTCGATGCCGCTGTATTTCCAGTAGTCCTGGCCTTCCAGGTAGGAACCGTCGCTATAACGGAATACTTTTACAGCCAGTTTATTGTTGCCCTTCTTCAGCAGGTGGGTGATGTTGAAGTGCGACGGTAGGCGGCTGTCTTCTGCATATCCTGCCAATTCGCCGTTTACCCATACATAGTAGGCAGACTCCACCCCTTCGAAATTAAGGAAGATGTCCATGCCTTCCCAGCTAGCCGGGACGGTGAACTCGCGGATATAAGCACCTACGGGATTGTAGTCGGTAGGCACGTAGGGCGGATTGGGGGGGAACGGATAACGGGTATCTGTATAGATAGGTGCATCGAAGCCTTGCAGTTCCCAGCTTCCCGGAACTTCAATTTTACTCCACTTGCGGGTACTGAATCCGGGCTTGTGAAAGTCTTTGGGGCAGAGGTCATTGTTCTTTGAAAAAAGAAATTTCCAGGTGCCGTCCAGAGTGATACGGCGTTCCGTTGCAGGATTAACGTCGAACCGTACGTCGGCGGGCAAGGCACGTTGTTTCAATGCGTTGGCTTCATTCGTAAACGGGGTGAAGTGGGCGTGCATCGGTTCTCTGTTCATTTCGTTGACTTGCGGGTTCTGCCACGGCTCGTTGTCGGCCAGGGCACCGGTGCAAAGCAGCGAAGAAAGGAGAAAGGTATAAAGTTTGGTTTTCATTATTAATAGGATTTAGTGATATAAAAATGGCTCTTGTCAGAGACCGGTGTCTGTCAAAAGAGGGTAAAAGCCCTATATCGAGCAGAACAATGTCACCAGGAACGGAACGCTGAAATCGACCACAAACCCGTGGAAGATGGAAACTACGACAAACTGCTGTCCGGCTGTCCGTGTGATGATGGGCAGTGTGGTGTCCATCGTCGTGGCTCCTCCGGCAGAGATGGGGGCAAGGTTTCCGAACCATCGTACCAGCAACGGGGCGGCCAGCAGTGTCAGAATCTCCCGGCTGATATTGGCAAGCAGGGCGATGGTGCCCAGCTCGGCTCCCTTGTATTCGGTAATGAAGATGCTGGAGAGCGAGTAATAGCCGAATCCCGAGCCTACGGCCAGACAGTCCGTTATAGAACGGTGTGTCAGAATCAGACTGACGGCTGCCGAACCTGCCAGTGTTCCCAGTATCGTCATGATGGGCAGGAATACCAGCCGCGGATTGAGTGAACGGAAGTTCTTCAGGGTCTGCGGGTCGTTGCCTACGCTCAACCCTACACTGAACATCAGCGCGCAAAGCGCGTAGTAGCTGATATTGGTTTCTGCAATATCAAAAGGCAGCAGATGGCACACACCACAAATCGTACCCAATACAAAAAAGCCCACAATGATAAGACTTCCTTTCATGCCCTGCCTCCTTTCCTTTTATACAAGGCTCTCCAGAGTGCCCAAGCAGCGATAACACTTCCCAAGGTCCCTCCCAGGGTGAGGACAACGGCTTCATATCCGATGGTATGGAGTCCTCTGATAATCTCTTCGTTACTTCCTACCTCAATACCGAGGATAAACAGTAGCAGCCAGATAAGCAGGGTGATGATTGGATGAATCTTCTTTAAGTCCCGTTTCCGTAAGAGGTAGCCCAGCAGCATTCCTGTGAGCATTAGTCCGATGATTGTAAACATTGTCTGTATGGTTTTGTGAATAGATGGAAAGCTGTCTTACCCTCAAAAGCGCCTCCTGTTTAAAGAGGGGAAGGCGCTTCTGAGGTTTGACAATTGCAAAATTACTTCATTTCCAAATATCTTTGGTTCTCTTTCACTCCTTTTTCTTGTGCAGGGCATAAGCGGAATGAGAATTCCATCTTACGGGCAGGAATCAGGTATGGTTGATGCGGGTAGGCTCCCCAACTGGTATCTCCACCCACACCCATCTGCTTGAAGTCTATGTTCCAAGTCACCATATCTTTGGGTTGGATGTCTGAGATATGGCGTTGTGACTTGCGTGTGCCGGGTTCATCCAAATCTTCTGTCGGGAAGAGGTAGGCACTGCCGCTGATTGTGGGTGCACCGATAACCATCAGGCCATTGCCTTTCAAATCGGTGAGGCTCATCCAACGTACATCGGTCTTGTTGCCGTTTTCTTGTGGACGGTCGTAGGCGAAGTACTGTTCGGCCACGCTACCTTTGTACAGACCCACGAAGGAAGAACCGTTGCGGTCGCAATAGTTCTCGTGCGGACCTCGACCTAGCCATGCCATTTGGTCGTATTGCTTGTTCAGGGTGATGCTCACACCCATGCGGGGCATCAAAGGTAAAGTGTCGTTGGCAGGAATGAAAGTACAGTTCACATCGAGGCTGCCTCTCGGTGAGAAGCGGTAGCGGACAATGAATTCCGAACCGGCAACTTCTTCGGGCAGACGGTAGTGTGACACTACTTCATAGCCATCTTTGTCGAGCGCTGTTTTCTCCAATGAGGTGAGTTTGGCGCCACGTCCGGCTTCACGCCACGGGCGCAGGGTCTTGTTCATGTCGTTGCCCATGTCATTGTCCGTCACCGGACGCCAGAAGTTGGGACGCAGTGCTTCCTTAATCATCTCTTCCTTGCCTTCCTTGAACGAGCAGAGTGCTCCGGTGGCTTTGTCGAATCCTACACTGACATTTCCGGCAGTGAGGACAAGTAGGGCTTCGCTGTCGCTTGCCGTCACGTTGCCTGAGGCAGCTTTGGGGGTAACAGCCTTATAGAAGGGAAGCTTCACTTGTTCGGCAGCCAATTGTGTACCGGCCTTCAGCAGACCCTCGTCGCGCTTCTGGCTGGCATAGAAATTCAGGTAATATTCTACTCCTTCGGTGGAATGTATGGTGGGGAACTGTGTCCGGAATACGCCTGTCTGTTGGGCGGGCAAATCTACATTATCTATGCGTCCTTGTGCCAATACTTCGCCGTTGCCTTCCAAACGCCAAGTGAAGTCAAAGTCATTCAGGTTGGTGAAGAAGAACTTGTTTCTAAGCTCTACCAATCCTTCGTGATAATCGAGCAATCTGAAAGCCATATTCTGGTACACCCGTTTCACTTCATGTATGTGGGGCTTCAATGTGCGGTCTGCGGCAATCAGGCCGTTCATGCAGAAGTTGGCCGAGCTTGGAGTGCCTTCGGGGGCAAGGTCGCCGCCGTAGGCCCAGTAGAACTTACCGTCGTCGGTCTTGTTGTAAAGACCCTGGTCCACCCAGTCCCAGATGTGACCGCCTTGTAGAGAAGGGTACTTCTCGATGATGTCCCAGTAGTCTTGCAGATTGCCCACACTATTACCCATAGCATGAGCGTATTCGCAGAGGATGAGGGGCATGGTGGGCAGATAGAGAGCATGGTTTATCAACACGTCTATCTTCTTGTACATGGGGCAGAAGATGTCGGTGAAAGGACGGTTTTTGCCAGAGTCCTCGGAGTGTACGGGGCGTTGGGAACGGTCGTGGGCATGAATCCAAGCATAGGTGGCTTGGAAGTTACAGCCTGAGCCGGTTTCGTTGCCCAATGACCAAATAATGACGCAGGGGTGGTTCTTGTCGCGTTCAAACATACGTTCTGTACGGTCGATGAAAGCCTTCTGCCATTCGGGTTGGTTGGCGAGGCATTGGTCGGGTTTGTAGCCCATGCCGTGGCTTTCGATGTTGGCCTCGTCCACTACATACATGCCGTAGATGTCGCACAGTTCATACCAGCGCGGGTCGTTGGGGTAGTGGGAGGTGCGCACGCTGTTGATGTTGTTTTGTTTCATCAGTTCCAGGTCGCGTATCATGGAGGCTTCGTCCACTACATGGCCGTGGTAAGGGTCGTGTTCGTGGCGGTTTACGCCCTTGATGTAGACGGGTTGCCCGTTGACGAGTAACTGTGCATGTTTGATTTCCGATTTGCGGAATCCGATGTTGCGGCAGATGTACTGTGTCTGGCCGTTGGCACGCAGTGTAATCATCATCTGGTATAGGTTGGGCTTTTCAGCACTCCACAGTAGGGGCGTTTCGATGTGTTTCAGGAAGTGCAGCTTGTTGTCTTTGGCGCGTTGGCGTTCAGTGTAGATGACTTTTCCCTCTTTGTCCGTCAGGCTCACTTCCACTTCGGCACCTTTTACCTTGGGCGTTTGAGTACGTTGGGAGTTTTGGGCATTGTCCAGTTCCACATAGAGGTGGAAGTCGGCGTCCTTATACTCGTTGTCGAGGTCGGTCACTACTTCAAAGTCGCGCACGTGGATGTTGGGACGGGCATAAAGGTACACATCACGTTGTATACCGGCAAAGCGCCAGTAATCCTGATCCTCTAAGTAGTAGCCGTCGCTGAACTTGAATACCTGCACGGCAATCTCGTTCTGTCCGGTTACTGCATAGGGGGTGATATCGAACTCACTGGGGGTCTTGGAATCTTGCGAGTAACCCACCTTTTCACCGTTGACCCACACATAGAAAGCTGAGGCCACGCCTCCGAAGTGGAGGACGATTTGCTTGCCTTTCCAGTTGGCAGGGACGTTGAATGTGCGTTTGTAGGAACCTACGGGACTGTTTTCCACGGCAATGAGTGGCGGGGTGCGCTTGATGCCGTAGCCGGCACCTACATAGAAAGGATGGCCATAGCCTTCCATTTCCCAGTTGGCAGGCACTTTGATGTTGCCCCATCCGCTTACATCGTGGCCTTTTTCAAAGAAGTCCATCGGGCGCTGGTCCGAACGGGGAACAAACTGAAACTTCCAGGTACCGTTCAACGACTGAAAATATTCCGATTGACTCTTGTCGTTCTTCACTGCTTTCTCTTTGGTGGTGTAGGCCATGAAGGTGGCGGCAGAAGGCAGACGGTTGATGTGCAACACATCAAAGTTTTCCCAATCGTTGTCCGAGTGAGGATATTTGTCGGTTCTTACGGCGGTTTCCGCTTTCTTGGTGTCGCCCGTCTTGTTCATGGGTGTACCGTCGTACTGTGCAAATGCGCATAACGGTAGCATCAGTGCGAGGGTGCAGATTGAATGTATCTTATTCATATTCGTATGCTTTTAATGATGTATAATCGTTTGTCTTTTCAGACTTTTGAGAGTTGTTTTGCGTGAGAGTTACTCATCGAGCAGCATCTTGATGATACATGCCGAACTCCAGCCGAAGTTAGGCGAATTGAGCGCTTCGCCGGTCAGCGGGTTGTAGTTCTCGTGGATAGGGCCGTCGGTGGTGAGTCCTTGGGCGTTGTTGATGAACTTCTCAGTCAGTATGTCGGCTTCCCGGTCGAAACCATAGTTGCGCAGGCCGGTGATACCGAAGTACACTTGGTCTACCCAGACCGGGCCGCGCCAGTAGCCGCGCACGGGACGCAGGCGAGGATGGCTGATGTCCAAGGTACCCAATGGAAGGGTGGAGTTGAACTTCTGCGGGTCCATCATCTTCTGCATCACCTGTTTGGCCTGTTCGGGAGTGGCGATGCCTGCCCAGAGTGGCAGCCAGCATTCGGCACCCATCACTTTGATGTGCTCGCCGGTATCGATACGGGTGTCGTAGAAGAATCCGGTTTCCTTGTCCCACATCTTTGTCTGTACGAACTCCTTGATGACTTTGGCTTCGGCATTAAGCTGTGCCGCCAGTTCGGGCTTGTTCAGGAGGGTTGCCATTTCGGCGAGGATGGTCTTGTCTACGTAGAGGAACGAGTTCAGGCAGATGTTCTCCTGGTTCATGGACCATGCCTTCTCGCTGTTTTTCTGCATCACGGCATCGTCAAAGCGTACGCCGTTGTCCATGCCGCTTTCCCAACAGGCAGCAATGAGAGTGCCGTCGGTGGAACCGTATTCGCAGATGCCGTTGTGATTGTGGTCGCGCTCGGCATACCACCACTGATGGAACTTATAGAGCTTGTCGAACATTGTTTCGAGGAATTTCTTGTCGCCGGTAGCTTTATACACGTTCATGGCTCCCCAGGCGGCTACGGGCGGTTTGGCATCGCGCCAGTTATTGTATTTCTTGTTGTAGCTGATGAAGTCGGGTACCATGCCGTTGTCGGCTTGATAGTCGAAGAGGGTAATCATTTCGCTTTTGGCTATCTCCTCGTTGAAATGTACGTTGCCCGAAGCAATCTTCCAGGAGTCCCACGACCAGATGCCGTTGATGAATCCGTTGTACGACGGGTTGCTGCCGCCATGCAGGATGTCACCGGCAGGGGTGCGGTAGTTGCTGTTCAGGGTCATCATTGCTTTTACGAGTACCTTGCGGTATTTGTTGTCCTTGAGGTACTTGCTGTTTCCGCTCAGCAACGAAGCGATTTGTGCGTTCCATTGCTGTTCGTTTAGTTCAAAGCAATTGTCTATATTCAGCGTTGCTATGGCAGCCAGTTCTTTGGCTGTGTCTTCACCGCGCAGCGTCAGGGTTTGAGTCATCTCCGACTGATAAGTCTTGCCGGGTTCCAGGGTCATTTCACTTTTTTCTGTGACGTGCAGGCTATCGCTCCCCACAGCCTGAATCTTGTCTGCTGTGAGGAATCGGATTACCGTGTTCGTGGAATCTTTGGGGCGGATGAAAGAGAGACCTTTATCTATGCTGCTTACGACAGAGGTAGGCTCGTATACGCCTCCGTTCCAGTCGAAGCTGACCTTTACCGGTTTTTGGCTCATATTCTTCACGATTGAACGTATGGCTACGGAACGTGAGGTGAGGTAGCACAATTCGGTAGTGAAGTTTAAGTTCTCATCGTTGTATTCCTGTATCAGTTTGCCGGGGAGGTATCGGGTGGTCTGTACATTGTACACCATCCTATACTGTTCGCCGTTCACCCACAGCGTAGGTTCGGCGAGTCCGGCAGCTATCCATCCGCGTCCGGTCATGACCATAGGTCCCATGAAAGCACCGGCATGGCGACGGTTTTCGTTGTCGGGCAGTGAGTATGCCATCCAAGCACCTTTGTCGGCAAAGACGTAGGCATCCCAGTCTACGGCTCCGGCGGGAGTGTTCTTTATGTTGATAAGATTACAGAAGTCCGCTTGCTTGGATAAAAGCGGTTCTGAAGAAGTGGGAGCTTTGACGCACGAGGCCAGTATGCAGGCAACGATGCCAGTCAAAGCGATGTTTTTATTTGGATGTCTCATGGTAAATTAAGTATATGATGAAATGAAGTCTTGAAACAGAGAGTTCTATTAAAAGCAATCTCTATCGGATGGGATCCCGTTTCCGGCATTTCGCTTCCGATAGAGACTGAGTTGTAGGGTTATCGGTTATTTTGTGTAACCTTCGTTTTGCACCCAATCAGGATTCATCAGGAATTCTTTGTGAGGGATAGCGAGTCTGATATGCTTGGTCGATATGAAATTGCTTGCGAAAGGCTTTTCATGACTCTTAAGTGCGTCTTCCACAATGCCCCAACGGATGAGATCATACCAGCGTGAGCCTTCGAGGGCCAGTTCGCAAGGACGTTCCACATCCTGCAGGTGCTTCAGCACTTGTTCTTTACTTAGGGTGTCGGACAGTGGCGTTACGTGTACACGGTCACGTACTTTGTTGATGTATTTGATGGCTTCTTTAGAGTTTCCTTCATCGTTCAGACACTCGGCATAGAGCAACAGGATGTCCGCATAGCGGATGAGGGGGATGTTGAAACCGGAATAATCCCAGTAATCACCCAATGACTTGTCGTAAGTCACATATTTGCGCCAGTAGATATTGTCTTCTTGGTGGTAATCACTGAATCCTTTGCCGTCTTCGTAATAGAACGGACGGGATTTGGGATCGTCGAAAATGATAGTCTCATACAATCGGTCGCTGTATTCCCCATCTTCGGTGAGGTCTTTCTTCAGTGTATTGAATAACCATTTGGACGGATATGCTTCCTCGTATGCGCCACAGCCACTGTCGGGACCCAAGTGCAAGGTAAAGAGATTGTATTCGTAGTGCCCGCCTTCCAGACTTCCGGTGAACTGTACTTCAAGGATGGATTCCTTATTGTTCTCGTGTAGTCCGTTGAAGTTGTCGCCATAGTTCTCCATCAGTTCATATCTGTGACTGTCAATGACTTTCCAGAATTCTGTTTTGGCTTTGGCCTTTTCGCCGATGAACATATAGTATTTGCCTAAGAGTGCTGCGGCAGTATATTTAGTGACGCGTCCGGCCATGTTTGTATTCCATTTTTCGGGAAGGTTGGCTTGACATTCACTCAGTTCTGTCTCGATGAAAGTCTTCAGTCTGCCGGCTTCTACCTGAGGAGGATAGAATTCCTCTTCGGTACCTTCGAGTTCGTGCTCGAACATTGGTAGTCTTTCACCGAAGTTGATGAAGAGACGGTAGTAGTAGAAGGCTCTCAGAAAACGTGCCTCGGCAATACTGGTCGCTTTGGTCTGCTTGATGCCTTCGTCATCGTTGTCGGGCACATTGGGAATGTTGTCCAGACACTGGTTGCAATAGTTGATACTGGTATAGAGGTTGGTCCATTCATCGTTGGGCACGTAGTTGGTCGATTCGTTGTTGTACATGGCCAGTTCCATCCAGGCGGTCACGTCGGGGCGGTAGTCCAGCTCGTCGCTGCGGTAGTTGTCTATCACAATGTAGCGTTCGAAAGGTTGCGCCCATTCGATGGTAGGCTGTAGTCCAGCGTAGGCTGCGGTAAGTCCTTTGAGGATGTCGGATTCGCTCTTCCAGAAGTTTTCGGGGTCCAGTGAGTTGGGGTTTCTGTCTTCATCCAGGAAATTTCCGGTACATGAAGAGAGTGCCAGGCCTCCTAAGACTGAGGCGCACAATAATATATTCTTTAATTTCATAATCATCTTTTTTAAAGTTTTGGTTCAATTAAAATCCGAATTTAATACCGGCCATGAAAGTGCGGCATAGAGGTGATGAAGCATAGTCGTAACCCATGCGGTCAATACCACCGTTGGTAGAGGGGTCATAGCCACTGTAACCGGTGATGGTAAAGATGCGTGTACCACCTACATAGAAACGGAGGTTGCTGATGCCCAACTTACCACAAACTGTAGCAGGCAGGTTGTAGCCCAGTTGCAAGTTGTTCAGGCGGAAGAAGTCGCCTCGTTCGATGAAACGGTCGGAAGTGCGAGCATTCTTGTTCGGGTCGCCGTATACGGCACGTGGAATGTTGGTGTTGGGGTTCTCCGGAGTCCATGCTTTCAGTGCGTTTCTGCCATAGTTGAACTTGGTATCCATACGTTCCAATTGATATTTGGTATAGTTGTAACGGTCTACACCGAGGTCACCGTAGAAGTTGGCTACCAAATCGAAGTTTTTGTAATTCAGTGTTACGTTGAAGCCGATAGAGGCCTTGGGGCAACCGTTGCCCAGAAGCTTCTTGTCATCGCTGTCCAGCATGCCGTCACCGTTTTGGTCTACGAAGCGGAGGTCACCGGGTTCTGCGTTGGGCTGCATGGGAATCCAGTTGCCTTTGCTGTCCTTGCGTCCGTGTGATTCTTTCCAAAGTTTGGCTTCTGCTTCATTTTGGATGATGCCTGCGGTTTCGTAAGCCCAGAATTCACCGAAGTAACCACCCACGTAGGTACGTGAAGCACCATATTCGTACATATAGTTGGGGTCTGCCATTGATTTCAGTTTACTCTTGAAGTGGCTCAGGTTGAAGTCAAGGTCATACTTGAAGTCCTTACCTGCATTACCGTGGTAAATCAGTTGCATTTCCATACCGGTGGTGCGCAGTTCACCGTCGTTCACCGTCAGTGCACCGTAACCGGTAGACAGACTGATGTTCTTTTCGGAAAGCATGTCCTTGGTGTCCTTGATGTAACCTTCAATCGAGAATTCCAGTTTGTTGTTCCATAGGCTCATGTCCACACCGATGTTTTTGTAGAAGGTAGTTTCCCACTTGATGTTCCTTGAGGGGAGGCTACGTACTGCATATCCCTGGTTTACGACTTTGCCGTCGAAGGGGTAGTTGATGTTGTCGGCGTTGGAGTCCAATTTGGGAATGTAGAGATAGAGAGGTACCGATTGGTTACCGAGGGCGCCGTAGCTCATACGCAATTTGAAGGAGCTGACTGTTTCTTTCATATCTTCCCAGAAAGGTTCGTTGGCAATGTTCCAGCCTACTGATACAGAGGGGAAGAACCCCCACTGGTTACCGTCGGCAAAACGTGAAGAACCGTCATAGCGGAACGAGGCCATTAACATGTAGCGCATTTTCCAACTATAGTTCACACGGCCAAATACGGAACGCAAGCCGCTACGGGTCTTTTCACCTTGCACACCATAGTCTTTGCGTGCCTGGCCCAGAATGCCCATGTCGTTGTTCTCGAATTCGGAACCCGATGCACCCAATAGGTCGTAAGTGCTTTCTTCTTGTGAAGCTCCCAGCAGGAAGGCGAAGTCGTGACTGTCTTTGATGGTGAAGTTGTAGTTGGCAGTCAGTTCCAGCAGGTCGTTGACGCTTCTGGTGCGGGTCTGTGATAGTGAGGCGCTTTCGTTCCACTTCATGGCACCCAGTTCGTAAGTAGGTTTGAATACGCGGGTTTCGCGGAAAAGGAGGCTACGGCTTGCTTGTGCCTTGATTACCAGTCCCTTGATGGGCTCATATTGCAGATAGCCCGATCCTTTGATGTAATCTGTGGCGCGGGTGTTCTCAATCAGGTTATTATAACCTACCATGTTGGCAGCATCGCTCATGTTCATGCCGGGGATGGCACCACCGTATCCGCCGTCACAATTCTCGTCATACAGACGTGCGATAGGTTCCATGTTGGTCACTTGGTATATGCCGGGAAAACCTGAGTTGGCTTCCATTTCCGATTCCCAACGGCTGTAGTTTACTGATTCGCCCACTTTGAACTTGCCGCGTTTCATGTCTGAGTTTAAGCGGAAGCCATATTTCTCGTCACCCGTGCCGGTCACGATGGCTTCGTTTTTTGAATAGAATACGGACAAAGCTACGTTGGCATTCTCACTGCCACTAGTGTACCCCACATTGTATTTCTGTGTGAAGCCGTTGCGGTAGTATTCGTCCTGCCAATCGGTGTCGCCAAACTGTGTGGGGTCTTGCTCATAAGCCGCAATGTAAGCAGGCCAGTTTTTGGGGTTTTGACCGGCGTTTGTACGGGCCATCTTTGCCATGTGGATAAATTCTTCGGCATTGCAGACATCCAGTTTCTTGGCTATCTGATCCACTCCCCAATAAGCTGAGAACGTGATTTTGGGTTTGGATTTGGTACCACGGTAAGTCTCAATCAGGATAACGCCTGCGGCGGCGCGTGCTCCGTAAATAGCGGCGGTGGCAGCGTCTTTCAATACAGACATTGACTTGATGTCTTCGGGGTTCAGAAAACTCATATCACCCGG
The DNA here is from genome assembly GCF_003436255.1 of Bacteroides sp. D20. Taxonomy (NCBI): domain Bacteria; kingdom Pseudomonadati; phylum Bacteroidota; class Bacteroidia; order Bacteroidales; family Bacteroidaceae; genus Bacteroides; species Bacteroides sp. D20. The sequence continues at coordinate 83,044 of NZ_QSOO01000006.1, forward strand.
AACGCCATCGATAATTACCAACGGAGAGTTGTCTGTTCCATAAGTGGTTACACCGCGCACCTGCAGGCTGGGAGTGGAGCCGGCGGCACCGCTACCAAAGTTAACTATCAAACCGGGAGCCATACCCTGCAGGGCAGTTTCGGCATTAGCGGTAGGTATGTTGTTTAGTTTATCGCCCGATACGGAACTTACCGAACCGGAAACATCCGATTTCTTTTGTGTGCCATAACCGATAACGACTACTTCGTCCAGTAGTTCGGTGTCTTCTTTCAGCACCACTTTCAATTCCTTGCGACCATTGAGGGCGATTTCTTGTGGAGCATAGCCCACGTAAGAGATAATAATAGTGGCTTTTGGGGAAACGCTGAGGGTAAAGTTACCGTCGATGTCAGTGATTACTCCATTTGTTGTTCCTTTCTCTAATACACTGGCTCCGATGACAGATTCACCGGAAACATCGGTTACGGTACCGTTCAGCTGAATGTTCTGTGCCAATGCGCCCATAGGCAGCATAAAAGCAAAGAAGAGAAGTAGCTGAATGACTCTTTCTTTGTAGTAGTTACTTTTACTCATTTGAATAAGTTTTTAAGGTTAATACTATTGGTTTTTCACAATGCTAAATTAAGCTTCATAAACAGGAATTGCTAATGAATGTTATCTACAAGCAGACTACAAGAGAGGGATATTCTTTGTTTTATTATCTACAAATAGTTTTGTAAGTATTTGATAAATAGGAGTAAATGAGATATTCTATATCTACAAAACTATATCCACATAAACTTTTCCCGATTTACATTAATTATTGAGTTGCGCAAGTAAACGGTGATTAGATGAAGAAGGAAACCAACTCTTTTAGAAATATCAAGCAACTCAAGTTTCGCAAGTCTTTTATAATCATTGATAAACAGTAGTATCTCAACTCTCCTCCTCGGAGGAGAGTTGAGATACTACTGTTTATCAATGATGTCCCTTGCAGATGGTTTGCAGATGTTTTATCTGCAAGCCATCTGTAAAAGAGGAAGTCGAGTATAAGACGGATGACATTCATATCTTATCTCTTGCAAAATACGGATAACTTATTAGTTCATAGTGATGAACACTTTGTTTCTGCAGTACAAAACACTTCGTTCATGTAGTATAAAACGTTTTGTTTGCACAACATAAAACAAGGTGTTTATATAGTATGAAACAAAGTGTTCACTATAATGGAACAAAGTGTTCGCCCTAATGAAACACATTGTTCTACACGTCGAAACAAACCGTTCTGTGTGTTGAAACAAGCGGTTATATTGGGGGAAACAAAAAGAAAGCTGTCTTTTCCTGATTTCACTAGACACTTTTTTTCTTTATAAACGTCATCAGTAGACGGTTCTTTCATTTGCATACTGATACAGTAGTCCCTTCTTCCGGACTTGCGAGCCTATGCTTACTTGTTCGATGCCTTGTTTCTACTGAGACAAAGTGAGAGCAAACTTTACCCTCACCTTTTTGAAATTGCCCTTACTCACCTCTGAAAGTCCGATGAATAAAGACTTTTAGGTAAGCAGTGAGGGCGGTGAGGGTAGAAATGCAAAATAAATATTTTCAGCCTTGAGCCGGGTTATATATTCTGTAGATAGTCGGTTAGGTCTTCTTCGGAAGAGAGGTTGAGGGATTTGCGCAGGCGGTATCGGTTCATATTGATGGTTTTGGGGGTGGTGCCGGTCAACATGGATATTTCTTTGGTAGACAGGTTCACCCTTAGCAGGGTGGCAAGATATTTCTCGCCTTGTGTCAGTTTGGGATGAATCGCTACCAGTCTTTGGAGGAATTCATTGCTTTTATCATCGATGTTTGTCAATAGGGCACTGTTGGTTTTGTCTCCGCTTTGGCTCTGGCTGATGAATGCGTTGATTTTCTTCAGGTGGGGCGTGATGGCTTGCGCGTCCATCTTATATCCTTCTTTCACCATTCCGCGTATTTTGTCCAGCAGTTCATTGCGGCTTTTCAGGAATACGGCGAAGCTGGTTGCCTCCTGCTGACTGGTAGCCAGGGCATTGTGTACATTTTGAAGTTCCAGCTCTTGCTGATGCATCTTCAGTTCGGCCACTTCTTTTTCGGACAGTTGCAATTGGTAGCGTGCTTCTATCAGTTGCAAATCTTTTCGGCGTTTATACCATTTATATAGAAAGATGCTGAAAGCTATTCCCAGAATAAGTACGCTGCCCAAAAGCCACAAATTGCGTTTCAGTAGCTCTATCTTGTAGGTTTGTTCCTGCATTTCAGTAGCATATTTTTGGTCTTGGTATCTTTTGTAGGAAATTTCCTGCTCGATGTTGCGTAGCTTGTTGCTACTTTGCAGTTCCTTGCCCAGGTGGTACCTCTTGTTCAGATACTTATAGGCTTGGGCATAGTCACCTATAGCTGCATATACCATGGACGAATATTCGTAATTGTCGCAAATCAGTTCGCGGGCTCCGATGTTGTGGGCATACTCGTAGGCTTTATGCAAGGCTTCCAAGGCTTTGGAGTATTGCTTGTCATAGTAATACTGTTTCCCCATGTTGTTGTAGTTTTCGCCAAGAGACCATTGGGCATCCAGATTCTTGTTGATGGTGATGGCTTCCTGGATGAAAGAAAGTTTCTCTTCCGTATTTCCCCGGTACAGACAGAGGTTGTTCAGGTTGGTTGCAATCTCTTTCAGGTTTCGTTGGGCACGGTTGATGGCCAGCGCACGCTGGAAGAAACGCTCGGCAACGGTAAATTCACTCATGAAGTGGTGCATTACTCCACGTTCGTTATAGCATCCGGCCACAGAGGTGGAATCGCCGATGGATTTGAAGATGGAGGTTGCTTTGTCGTTCAGTTCAATGGCTTTGTTGTAATCGCCTAGTTTGCTGTATACACGCCCCATCAAGGAGCAGAGTTGTGCCATTTGTTTTTTGTTGGTGGGATGGATATATTTTTGGGTGTCATAAAGATTCTTGATACTTAGGTCGAAGTTCCCCAACAATTGTTCGGCTTGACAGTAGAGAATCATGGCTTGTGCGCGGACCTCACTGGGCTCATCTTCGGGAAACAAGGCAGAAGCCTGAGCTGCATAGTAGGAAGCTTGTTTGGGGTTGTTGTACAGGTATTTCTGTGCTTGGTCAATCAATTTCTGTGCTTGCTGCATGTCTTGAGCTTGCAGTGGGGCAGCTGCTGACAGAAGACATACGAGTAGTAGACATAGGTTTTTCTTCATGGCATCGTCTTGTTTCTGCAAATTTAATTAATTCTTCTTAGAAGTCCGGTTTCCCTCCAAAAAGATTTATCTTTGTGCCTCAAAGATAGCGATATATATGTTATTACCTTATTTGAATAAAGATTTGATAGAGGCAGGATGCGATGAGGCCGGTCGCGGCTGTCTGGCCGGTGCGGTCTATGCCGCTGCTGTTATTCTGCCAACGGACTTTAAGAATGAACTTTTGAACGACTCCAAGCAGCTGACGGAAAAACAACGCTATACCTTGCGTGAAGTGATTGAAAAAGAGGCTCTGGCATGGGCGGTGGGCGTCATCTCTCCCGAAGAAATTGACAAAATCAATATTCTCAATGCCTCCTTTCTTGCCATGCACCGTGCTGTTGACCAACTGAATGTCCGTCCGCAACATCTGCTGATAGACGGCAACCGCTTTAAAAAATATCGGGACTTGCCGCATACTACCGTAGTGAAAGGAGACGGGAAGTACCTTTCCATCGCTGCCGCCTCCATTTTGGCAAAGACCTATCGTGATGACTACATGAACCGCCTTCACGAGGAATATCCGTATTATGACTGGAATCGTAACAAGGGGTATCCCACCAAGAAACATCGTGCCGCCATTGCTGAGCGGGGTACTACACCCTATCATCGCTTGACGTTTAATCTCTTGGGGGATGGGCAGTTGTCGCTGAACTTCGGACAATGATGCTGTTTAGAACCACTTAATCCTTCTGAACCATACGAATGTCACTGCTGATAATATTGCCGACAAAAGTATGATGAAAATAAACGCGTGCGGAAAACTCTCCAGGTGGATGTCCACATTCATGCCGTAGAAACTGGCTATCAACGTGGGAATCATCAGTGTAATGCTGAGGCTTGTCATACGTTTCATGATGGCATTCACATTGTTGGAGATGATGGAGGCGAAGGCGTCCATGGTTCCCGTCAGGATATCACTGTAGATGTTTACGGTATTGTATGCCTGCTTCAACTCGATGACCACGTCTTCCAATAATTCCAAATCCAGATAATTGGTGTCTTGAAAGATGTTTTTCAGCCGTCCTATCATCACTTCATTGCCACGGATGGAAGTGTTGAAGTAGACCAGCGTCTTTTGCAGCTTCATCAGTTGCAGGAGATCTTCGTTGCGGATGCTTTTCTCCAGCTCTTTTTCGGCGGTGGCCACATCGTTGTTTATCTGTTTCAGATACTTCAGGAACCAGACGGCGGAAGAGTAGATGATTCGCAGAATCAAATCCAGTTTATTGTTGACGACTATGTTCTTCCGGCGGGTGTGCTGAATGAAGTCCGGTATCAGCTCCGTGTGGTGATAGCAGACAGAAACGATGATTCCGTCATTGGTGATAATGCCGATGGGCACAGTGATGAACGGCACGCCGCGTTGGTTGCTCTGCATCGGGATGCGGAGGATGGTCAGCAGCCAGTTGTCTTCTGTTTCCGTACGTGGGCGCTCGTCCACGTCGGCTATGTCTTCCAGGAATGATTCGGGAACTTTCAGCTCTTCGGTTAGGAATTTGAAATCATCGTTGTCCGGGCATTCTACGTTGACCCAGCAGTTGGGTTGCCATTCGGCCTTTTCAGTGAAGCCATTTTCACTGTAGAGATACTTTCTCATTGTTTGCCTCCTTTCTAGTTGGAACAGAGGCATTGCAGTCAACGTCTCCGTTCGTTTTATTGGTGAATACTATTGCACGTTCGTGGGTTTGAATCGTCCATATTTCTTGTTTTTTTATTTTTTAAGCGTGGCAAAAGTACATAAATCATTTGAAACAGTACGCTTTAACGGCTGTTTTTTGTACCTTTGCAACGCAAAAAACAGGTTCCTACTATAAAAGAACGTTTGTATCATACAAAAAGATTATACAATTAAATTCGATTAATATTATGAGTAAGAAAGCCCTTTTAATGATTCTTGATGGCTGGGGCATCGGCGATCAAGGCAAAGATGATGTGATTTTCAATACACCTACTCCGTATTGGGACAGTCTGTTGGCAACTTATCCGCATTCCGAGCTTCAAGCAAGCGGTGAAAACGTTGGTTTGCCCGACGGACAGATGGGTAATTCTGAAGTAGGTCACCTCAATATCGGTGCCGGACGCATCGTTTACCAGGATTTGGTGAAGATTAACCGTGCTTGTGCCGATGGCAGCATTCTGAAGAACAAGGAAATTGTTTCTGCTTTCTCATATGCAAAGGAAAACGGCAAGAATATCCACTTTATGGGACTGACCAGCAACGGTGGCGTGCACAGCTCTTTTGACCATTTGTTCAAACTCTGCGATATTTCCAAGGAATACGGTATCGAGAATACCTTCATCCACTGTTTTATGGACGGTCGTGATACCGACCCGAAGAGTGGTAAAGGTTTCATTGAGCAGTTGACTGCTCATTGCGAGAAGTCTGCCGGCAAGATTGCTTCCATCGTGGGACGTTTCTATGCCATGGACCGCGACAAACGTTGGGAACGTGTGAAGGTTGCCTACGATTTGTTGGTAAACGGTGAAGGCAAGGTTGCTACGGATATGGTCCAGGCTATGCAGGAGTCCTACGACGAAGGCGTTACGGATGAATTCATTAAGCCGATTGTGAACGGTGGCTTCGACGGTACCATCAAGGAAGGTGATGTTGTAATCTTCTTCAACTACCGCAATGACCGTGCCAAGGAATTGACCGTTGTCCTCACCCAGCAAGATATGCCCGAACAAGGCATGCAGACTATTCCGGGCCTGCAGTTCTACTGCATGACTCCGTACGATGCCAGCTTCAAGGGTGTGCATATCCTTTTTGATAAGGAGAACGTACAGAATACCTTGGGCGAATACCTTGCTGCCAATGGCAAGACCCAGCTGCACATTGCCGAAACAGAGAAGTATGCACACGTGACTTTCTTCTTCAACGGTGGCCGCGAGACTCCTTACGATGCTGAAGAGCGCATCCTGGTTCCTTCTCCGAAGGTTGCCACTTACGACTTGAAGCCCGAAATGAGTGCGTACGAGGTGAAGGACAAGTTGGTTGAAGCTATCAAGACCCAGAAGTTCGATTTCATCGTGGTGAACTACGCCAATGGTGATATGGTGGGACATACCGGTATCTACGAAGCTATTGAGAAGGCAGTGAAAGCCATCGACGAATGTGTGAAAGATACTGTTGAAGCTGCCAAGGCAAACGATTATGAAGTAATCATCATCGCCGACCACGGTAATGCCGACCACGCTCTGAATGAGGATGGTACTCCGAATACTGCCCACTCTCTGAATCCCGTTCCTTTCGTTTACGTTACTGCAAACAAGGACGCCAAGGTTGAGAACGGTGTATTGGCTGACGTAGCTCCTTCTATTCTGCATATCTTGGGTATGGAGCAGCCGGCTGAAATGACTGGTAAGGATTTGATTAAGTAAGGCGTCAAGGCCGTAACAATATTTAGACGCGGATTATACGGATTCCACGGATGCTCTTAAAGTTGAGTCTGTGCAATCCGGATAATCCGCGTCTTTTTTTAATAGAATGATTATGATACAGATTGGTGATGTTGTGGTTTCTTTCGATGTCTTGCGCGAGAAGTTCTTGTGTGACTTGGGTGTTTGCCAGGGGATTTGCTGCATTGAGGGCGATGCCGGTGCTCCCGTGGAGCTGGACGAGGTGGAGAAACTGGAAGAGGTGCTTCCGCTGATTTGGGACGAGCTTTCTCCCGAAGCCCGCACCGTGATAGAGGAGCAAGGTGTGGTCTATACCGATTGTGAAGGTGACCTGGTGACTTCTATTGTAAACAACAAGGATTGCGTCTTTACCTGCTATGATGATAAAGGCTGTTGCTATTGTGCCATCGAAAAGGCTTACCGTGAGGGTAGGACCAACTTCTACAAACCTATATCCTGCCATCTCTATCCGATAAGGGTGGGGAACTACGGACTCTATAAGGCAGTGAACTATCATCGTTGGGATGTCTGCAAAGCCGCTATGCTGTTGGGACAAAAGGAAAATCTGCCCGTGTATAAGTTTCTGAAAGAGCCGCTTATCCGTAAGTTTGGTGAGGACTGGTATGCAGAGCTGGAATTGGTAGTGGAAGAGATGAAAAAACAAGGAATCCTATAGTTCTTCCGTGCGGAGACGGGCCTCTTCTTTGGAGGAGAAGAGGGATAAAGGAAAAGCCCCGGTCAGCAGGATTATCCTGCCCGTCCGGGGCTTCCTCGTTGTAAGATGTGAGGTTGGTTATTTATTATTTATTAAGCGTCAATATTTGCATACGTTGCATTCTTTTCGATGAAATCGCGGCGCGGGCCCACGTCTTCACCCATCAGCATGGAGAAGATATAGTCGGCTTCGGCTGCATTTTCAAGATGCACCTGCTTCAGCATGCGGTTTTCCGGATTCATGGTGGTTTCCCACAACTGTTCCGGGTTCATTTCACCCAAACCTTTGTAGCGTTGGGTGTGTACTGCGTTTTCCGAACCGCCGCCGTAAGTGTCGATGAACTTCTGGCGCTGCTGGTCTGTCCAGCAATACTCTTTCGCCTTGCCTTTGGTGCAAAGGTAAAGGGGAGGAGTGGCGATGTACAAGCAACCCTGCTGGATGACTTGCGGGAAGTAGCGGAAGAAAAGCGTCATAATCAGCGTGTCGATGTGAGAACCATCGACGTCGGCATCGGTCATGATGATAATCTTCTTGTAGCGCAGCTTGTCAATGTTCGCTTCTTTGCTGTCTTCACCGTCCACGCCGAAACGGATGCCCAGCGCCTGGATGATATTGTTTACTTCGTCGCTCTCGAATGCCTTGTGCCACATGGCCTTTTCCACATTCAGAATCTTACCGCGAAGCGGCAGGATAGCTTGGAACGCACGGTTACGGCCTTGCTTTGCTGAACCGCCTGCCGAGTCACCCTCGACGAGGAACAATTCGCATTCTTCCGGGTCCTTGCTGGAGCAGTCGGCCAACTTACCGGGCATGCCACCGCCGGACATCGGCGATTTGCGTTGTACGGATTCGCGTGCCTTACGTGCGGCGATACGTGCCTGGGCGGCAAGAATCACCTTGTCTACAATCAGCTTGGCTTCCTTCGGGTGTTCCTCCAAGTAGTAGGTGAGGGCCTCGCCCACAGCCTGGTCTACGGCGCCCATCACTTCGTTGTTACCCAGCTTTGTCTTGGTCTGTCCTTCGAACTGAGGCTCTGCCACCTTGATGGAGATAACGGCAGTTAATCCTTCGCGGAAGTCGTCGCCTGCAATCTCTACCTTGGCTTTCTCCAGCATCTTGTTGTCTTCGGCGTATTTTTTCAACGTACGGGTCAGTGCACGGCGGAAACCTGCCAAGTGGGTACCCCCTTCAATGGTATTGATGTTGTTTACGTAAGAGTGTACATTTTCGTTATAAGAAGTGTTGTACATGATGGCTACTTCCACCGGTGTGCCTTGCTTCTCGGTGTTGATGTAGATTACATCGTTCATGAAGTGTTCGCGTGAGGAGTCCACGTAGCGCACAAATTCCTTCAGGCCTTCTTCCGAGTAGAAGATTTCCTTCTTGGCATTTCCCTCTTCGTCCTTTACGCGAAGGTCGGTCAGTGAAATCTTGATGCCTGCGTTCAGGTAAGCCAACTCGCGCATGCGGGTGGCAAGAATATCATAGTTGTAGACTGTTTCCGTAAAGATGGTATCGTCCGGCCAGAACTGCTGGCGTGTACCGGTAATGTCTGTTGTGCCCACTTCCTTGACGGAGTAGAGCGGATGTCCGCAGGAATATTCCTGCTGATAGATTTTTCCGTTACGGAAAACCTGGGTAGTCATGTGTGTAGACAAGGCGTTTACGCAAGATACACCTACACCATGCAGACCTCCCGATACCTTGTAGGAACCTTTGTCGAACTTACCTCCGGCATGCAGTACGGTCATTACAACTTCCAGTGCGGATTTCTTTTCCTTTTCGTGATAGTCTACCGGGATACCACGTCCGTTGTCTTGTACGGTGATGGAGTTGTCCTCGTTAATGGTGACTTCGATGTGGTCGCAATAGCCGGCAAGTGCCTCGTCGATGGAGTTGTCCACAACCTCGTACACCAGGTGGTGAAGCCCTTTGCTGCTAATGTCGCCAATATACATCGCGGGACGCTTTCTCACTGCTTCCAAACCTTCCAGTACCTGGATGTTTTCGGCAGAATAGCTCCCGTTATTGGAGTGAATCTGTTCTTCAGTCATAATCTTTTTTCCTTATTGTAATAACAGAGCAAATATAGTGAAAATCCTCGGGATATGGTGCTAAACAAACGGATAAATTCGGGTAGTTTACAGCTTTTTAGCACAGAAAAGAAACTTGTGTGGAAGCAGGTAAATAGAGAGGTATAAATGAGAAAGGCCGGACTAAAAAGTCCAGCCTTGTAATATCTTTTGTGTAACAGTCAACTTAAGCCAGCTTGTTGATATAGATAGCCAATTTTGACTTCAGGTTGTTAGCCTTGTTCTTGTGGATTACATTAGTCTTAGCCAATTTATCCAACAGTTTTGTGATACCCGGATACATTGCTGTTGCTGCAGCTTTGTCTGTAGTAGCACGAAGCTTACGAACAGCGTTTCTCATGGTCTTGCCATAATATCTGTTGTGAAGTCTTCTTGTTTCTTCTTGTCTGATTCTCTTCAGTGATGATTTATGATTTGCCATCTCGACTAATCTTTTTTAATTCGTTTATTTTTTTATTTTGTAGCCCGTGGGGGAATCGAACCCCCCTTTCAAGAATGAAAATCTTGCGTCCTAACCGATAGACGAACGGGCCATCCTTTGGTGAGCGTTTCCGCTCTTGCAAAGAGCCTTTATTTCTCGTTTGCGGATGCAAAGGTAGAAACTATTTTTGAATTACCAAAACATTCGCAAGAAAAAAATATAGCTTTTTGTTGCTTTTTGTCATAGGTTAGCGTCTTGTTTGTTGAAAATCAGTGTAATACGTGCTTTTGCTTTTTGCACTCCTTACCTTGTTTTTTTATTCTTCTCCTTTTGTTTCTCTTCTTTCGGGCTTTTTTTGTAGCTTTGTTATCAGATTGAAACCAGATAAAGAAATCGGGAATGTTACAGAAAACACTGGGAATTGTGCTGCATACCTTGAAATATAAGGATACATCTCTCATTGCAGACATCTATACGGAGGTGGCTGGCAGGGCTTCCTTCATGGTGTCCATACCCCGTTCGCGCAAGGCGGCGGTGAAGCCGGTACTCTTCCAGCCGCTGGCATTGGTGGAACTTGAAGCCGATTTCCGTCCTAATGCCACTATATATAAGGTGAAGGAGGCGAAGTCTCTTTATCCTTTCGCCACGCTTCCCTACGATCCCTACAAATCTGCCATCGCTTTGTTTCTTTCGGAATTCCTTTATCGCGCCGTCCGGGAGGAGGCGGAGAACCGTCCGCTGTTTGCTTATCTGTATCATTCCGTCATCTGGCTGGATGAATGCAGGGAGGGGTTTGCCAATTTCCATCTGGTCTTCCTGATGCGCCTTTCCCGTTTTCTCGGTTTGTATCCCAACCTGGAGGATTATCATGCCGGAGATTACTTCGATTTGCAGAATGCTTGTTTCACTCCCTTGCGTCCGCAGCTCCATTCCAATTACATCGCTCCCGAGGAGGCGGCCCGCCTGACACAGCTGATGCGCATGAATTATGAAACGATGCATCTTTTCACCATGAACCGGTTGGAGCGTACCCGCTGCCTGAACATTATGAATGAATATTATCGTCTGCATCTGCCGGATTTCCCGGTATTGAAATCACTTGAGGTATTGAAGGAGCTTTTTGATTGATTATCGTCGATGTAACGGCCCAATAAGTGTGCGCTGCCTTTATTATAGGAGTAGGGAGTTTTACTTACTGCTGTAAGGGTCGTTACGATAAGCTGTAACGGTCGTTACAATATAGGGTAACGACCGTTTCAATATAGGGTAACCGTCGTTACATCATTAGGTAACGGCTTTTACATCTTATGGTAAACGGTCGGTAAATATAATGCGTTGATAGATAGCGTATAATCTCTTGTGGGGGGAGGATATGGATTGGTATGTAAAAAGCCGTGTTCAACAGACTTTGGACGCTGAGTCCCTCTGTTGAAGCACGGCTTATATGATAGGGGAAGTGTATTTCTTTATCCCAGCAACTCTTTTACTTTGGCTGAGATGGCGCGGCCTTCGGCAAGTCCGGCAAGTTTCTTGCTGGCTACACCCATCACCTTGCCCATGTCCTTGCCGCTGGTGGCGCCGACTTCGGCTATGATTTCCTTCAAGGCTGCCTCCAGTTCTTCGGCGCTCATCTGCTTGGGCAGATAGGTTTCAAGCACCTTTACTTGTGCCAGCTCATCGTCTGCCAAGTCCTGGCGACCTTGCTGTACATAGATTTCAGCGGCGTCTTTGCCTTGCTTGGTCAGTTTTTGGATAATCTTCAAAGCATCTGCATCGCTCAGGGTATCGTTGGCTCCGGGAGCGGTTTTGGCTTCAAGGAATACTTTCTTTACGTTTCTCAATGTTTCGAGAGCCACTTTGTCTTTGGCTTTCATGGCTGTTTTAATGTCTTCGCTGACTTTTTCAAATAAATCCATATTGTTATAGGTTTACTCCTGTTCCCCCGAAGGGGAGGAGGATGGTTTTACATATCGGGAACGGAAAAATCAGAAGGTGATGACTCCCCCTGCACCGCCTTCTGCCTCTTGCGCGGCTTCGGTGGCGAGCTGCCCTTCCTGCTCTGCCTTCATCTTGATGCTGTTCAGCGTGCTTTTGTCACGCAGATAGGTCGGAGAATTCTCTACCATGCTGATGATGTCGGCGTTGTCCATGTCTTCGGGATTGAAGAGATAGATATGGCGACGGCGGCTGCGCTGGGAACGGGCATTGGCATCCTTGCCATAGTACACTTCGCGGCGGTTGCGTCTCTGTTCCTCTTCCTCCTCCAGCTCGGCAAGGCGTTGCTGTTCTTCGGCGGTGCGCTGGGTGATGCGGTCGTCCATCTCCTTCATGTGGATGTCCTGGATACCGAAACCGGTGGCAAGCAGGGTGATTTTCACTTTCTGTTCCAGCTTGTCGTCAATGGCCATACCGAATTTGGTTTCGAAGTCGCGGCTGAAACGGTTCATGAACTCCTTCACCTCGTCCATTTCGCTCATCATCAGCTTGTATTGTGCACTGTAAGAGATGTTGAGGAGTACTTTCTTGGAGTTGAAGATGTCGTTGTTGTTCAGCAACGGCGAGTGCTGCGCGTTCTTGATGGCTTCGCTGACACGGTTCTCACCTTCGCCGTAGCCGGTACTCATGATGGCTACGCCGCCGTCCTTCAGCACTGTTTTCACGTCGTTGAAGTCGAGGTTCACCTTTCCATGCAGGGTGATGATTTCGGCAATACTCTTGGCGGCTACCGAAAGGGTGTCGTCGGCCTTGTCAAACGCGTCGTCTACGGATAGCTCGCTGTATATCTCGCTCAGCTTTTCATTGTTGATGACCAGCAGGGCATCTACGTGCTTGCTGATTTCCTCTACGCCATCCAGTGCCTGGTCTATCTTCTTGTCGCCCTCCCAGCGGAAAGGGATGGTGACGATGCCGATGGTCAGGATGTCCATTTCCTTGGCGGTTTGTGCAATGATGGGTGCGGCACCCGTACCGGTACCACCGCCCATTCCGGCAGTGATGAATACCATCTTGGTGCCGTCGTTCAGCATATTCTTGATGTCTTCGATGCTCTCTTCTGCTGCCTTGCGGGCACGGGCAGGGCGGTTTCCGGCTCCCAGGCCTTCTTTCCCAAGCTGTAACTTCACGGGCACGGGAGAGTCCTTCAACGCTTGGTTGTCTGTGTTGCACAGTACGAACGTCACGTCGTGTATACCTTCCCGGTACATATGGTTCACGGCATTGCCGCCACCTCCGCCTACACCGATTACTTTAATGATTTTCGGTGAATCGGTCGGGAAATCGAATTGTACTATATCTTCCATAATAACTTAATTTTCTGGCACATTATCACATTATTACTTCATATCGTCGTCCGAGAAGATTTCGTTGGAAAGCTTGTTGAAAGTCTTTTCGAACCAGCTGGGGCCTTCTTTCTTTTTCTTCTTCTTTTCTTCCTTTTCGCGCAGCTCCCTTTCTTTGCGCTCACGCTCCTTGCGTTCTTTCTCTTCCTTCTCGCGCTGTGCCTTGGCGGCGCGTGCGGCGGCTTCCTGCTCTTTCAGCGCTTCGTCGTCAACGAATATGTCGACCGGTTTGGGAGGAACATTGGAGGCAGGCTGCTGTACCGGCTTCACCTCTTGCAGGCAGCAATTCTCGTTGCCGGCAGCCAGCAGGCCCAGCAGTGTGTTGTGCATGCCGTCCTTCTTGGGCTCGTCGCTGCGTGTGTGGACGGTGGTCTGTACGAACTTGGCGGTCTTTACCTTTTCAATCTTGCTCACTCTATGGAAGGCTTTCTCAAGATTCTTCAGATTGGCTCCTCCACCGGTGAATACAACACCGGAGAAAAGTTTGTCCTCGTAGCCGGAAAGTTGCAACTGGTTCCATACGTTGGCAAGAATTTCTTCTGCACGTGCTCCAATAATATTGTTCAGCAGGGCCAGTTCGAAGGTACGGCCGTCTTCCGACGTGCATACGGCAGGGGTCTCGGCGTCTTCTTCCTCCTCGTAGAGGGCATTACCGTATTGCAGTTTCAGCTTCTCGGCATCTTCCTCTTCCATTTGCAGGGAAGTGATGTCGTGGGTAATGTTGTTTCCACCCAGCGGCAGTACGCTGAGGTAGCGCAGGATATTGTTCTTATAGACCAGCACGGTGGTGGTGTCGGCACCGAAGTCCACCAGTGCACAGCCCGAACGCATCTCGTTTTCGGTCAGCACGGCTTTGGCCAACGCAGTGGGAGCCACGAGCAGGTCGTCGGCAATTTCCACTTTGGCTTGCTCGAAGCTGTGTTCGAGGTTCTTCTTCAGCGAGGCACGCGCTACGATGTTGAGGAACTGCCCGGTGATGTATCTTCCGGCAACTCCTACGGGCTCCACATGCAGCGTGTTGTCTATCTTGTATTCTTGCGGGGCTACATCCAGCACACTCATGTCTACCAAGGGTACATCACGGTTCTCGTCGCAAATCTCGTCTACCAGTTCTTGCGAAATGATGCTCTCTTCCTCCAGCGTACGGCTTACCGCATTCCTCACCGTGCGCAATGATTGTCCGCCGATGCCTACATATACTTTGGCGATGGAGTTGTTCAACTGGCCTTCCAGCTTGTTGATGATGGAAGTCAGCGCTTGTGCGGCCTTGTCAATGTTGTAGATGGCCCCTTTGTGTATAAACGGGGATGCATCTTCGCGTGCATAAGCCAACACCTGGATACTTCCGTCACTGCTCTTCTTTCCTGCGATACCGGAAATCTTGGAAGAACTCAACTCGATAGCGGCGATGAAATCTGTTGTTGCCATATCTATTTATTTACTATTTTACTATTTACAATTTACTATTTGCTGCGCTTTGATAAAGAAGGGCTATTAGTAAATCCCTTTCTCTACTCTCTCTTTGTGCAGATGATTTGATTATCAAATTCAACGCTGATACGGGAGTATTTGTTCCAACCCACCTGGTTCAATCCTCTTTCGTAGAATGCCTTTACACGTTTCAGCTTCTTCTCGAATCCGGCAATCTTGCCTAAATAGATAAGATGGTCGCCGACACGGGGCACTAACTCGATGTTCTTGCCGGGCAATACGTGAATTTGCTCTATCTGTGCATTCCAAAAAGAATTCTTTTGCAAAAATACACCAAACTTATATAAATCCCTCATGGCAAACGACTTTTCTACATTTCCGGTTACAACGGCGAGGTGTGCAACGCACTTTGCATCGGGGGGCATCACGATACCTTTGTTGTCCAGATAGTAGTTTTCGCCGTTGGCGCTCATCACGCGCAGGATGGGGATGCGCTGGGTCACTTCGATGCAGAGCTTGCCGCTCGGGGTCTTGTAGCACTCCACCTGGTCGATGAGGGGATGCTTGGCAAGTTCGCGCTCCAAGGTCTTGGTGCGCACGCGTTCCAGGTCTTTCCCAACGGGGCTGATACCTTTCTTTTCCAGCAGGGTAGCTACTTCCTTCTTCGTGATGAAGCCGGCATATACCGTGTCTTTTATCACCAGTTCCACGTCTTGGCACACCTGCGAGGTGGGCTTGCGGTTGAAAGCTGTGACAGCCACTACCAGGTAAGCAATGACAAGCAACAGAACGATAGAAAGTAGAATCCTTTTAACCATGATATTTTTCTGATAATAGTTGGGTGATTTGGGGCGCATAGTTGTCCAGGTCTCCGGCTCCCAGCACTACCAATACTTCGGTGTGCTTTTGGGCGAGGAGGCTGAGGACGTCTTCTTTCCTACAGATGCATTTCTCGATGCCGGGGCGGAGGTTGTCATAAATCAGCTGACTCGTCACGCCGGGAATCGGTTGCTCGCGGGCAGGGTATATCTCTGTCAGAATCACCTCGTCGGATAGGGAAAGGCTGTCTGCAAAGTCACGATAGAAGTCGCGAGTACGGGTGTACAAGTGGGGCTGGAAGATGACGGTTATCTTCTTGTCTTGGTACAACTCGCGGACGGACTTCACGCTTTGGGCTATTTCGGCAGGGTGGTGGGCGTAATCGCTGAGGAATACAATCCGGTCGTTCTTCAGCTTGAAGTCGAAGCGGCGGTCCACTCCGCGGAAGCTTGCCATGCCTTGCTTGATTTCTTCGTCGGTGGCACCGCTGAGATGGGCGAGTGCCATGGCGGCAACACCATTCTCGATGTTGATACTGACGGGAACCCCCAACTGAATATCGTTGATGCGGGTGTCAGGCGCCACGAAGTCGATGAAGATTTCACCGTTTCCGATGCGGATATTCTCGGCATGGAAGTCGCCTTCGTTGCGCGAGTAGGTATAGGTGGTGACGCCCGGTTGTACGTCGGCTTGCATTTCCAGTCCTTTGTGCAGAATCAGGGCGCCGCCCGGCTGGATAAGCGTGGTGTAGTGGCGGAAGCTTTCGAGATAGGCTTCTTTGGTGCCGTATATATCCAGGTGGTCGGGGTCGGTGGCAGTAATGACACTCATCCAGGGCGATAGCCAGTGGAAGGAGCGGTCGAACTCATCCGCTTCGATAACGGTATAAGGGCTGGTGGCGGAAAGCAGCAGATTCGTACCGTAGTTCTTCGAAATGCCTCCGAGGAAGGCGGTGCAGCCCACGTGTGACTGGTGCAGCAGGTGGGCAGCCATGGTGCTGGTGGTAGTCTTGCCATGCGTACCTGCCACGCACAGGCCTTTACTGCTGCGGGTGATGATGCCCAATACTTGGGAGCGCTTATGTATGTTGAAGCCGTTTTCACGGAAATAGGTCAGTTCTGCATGCCCTTGCGGCACGGCGGGGGTATAGACCACGAGCGTGCTTGCCTTGTCTTTGCACTCCTCCGGAATAAGGTTGATATCCTCTTCGTAGTGTATCTGTGCTCCTTCCGTAATCAGACGTTCTGTCAGTTCGCTCGACGTACGGTCGTAGCCCGCTACTGTCTTTCCTTTAGAGAGGAAATAACGTATCAGCGCACTCATGCCGATGCCGCCGGCACCGACGAAATAAACGGAGCGAATGGCTTCAAGCCTCACCCCCTGCCCCTCCCCCGTAGGGAGGGGAGATGAGTTACTATTGCTTATATTTTTATTCATATTCAAATTTTTTCTTCAAACTCTTCTTCCAAAAGTATGATATTATAAAAAGAACGATAGCAGTACTATCTATTCCCCCCTCCCTACGGGGGAGGGACAAGGGGAGAGGCTCTTCAATACCTCCTTCGCAATAATTGTCGCCGAGTCCGGCAACGCTAGCTTGGCGATATTCTTGCTCAAGTCTTGCAGCTTCTCGGGGTTAGCGATTGTCTCCAACGCCACCGGCAGCAGCTTCTCTTTCGCTTCCACATCCTTCACATAGATAGCTGCATCCTTATCCACCAGCGCCAGCGCATTCTTGGTCTGATGGTCTTCGGCCACATTGGGTGAGGGAACCAGGATGACCGGCTTGTGCAGCAGGCAGAACTCGGAGATGGAACCGGCTCCGGCACGTGAAATCACCAGATCGGCAGCGGCATAGGCGTTTGCCATATCCTTAATGAAGTCCGTCACATACAGATTCGGAATGGCACTGATATGCGGGTTACGTACGGCTTCTCCCGTAGTGGCTGTAATGGCTTCTCTGACTTGGTCAATGTATATCTTGCCAGTCTGCCAGATAAACTGTACGTCGGGGTGGGTACGAATGATATCCAGGCCGGCGGTCAGTGTCTGGTTGATGGTGCGGGCTCCCAGGCTGCCGCCCAGAATGAGGATAGTCTTCTTTTCCGGGTTCAATCCGAAGTACTTTACGGCGTCTGCGTGCAGGATAGAATGTCCGAGCAGGTTCTGGCGCACCGGATTACCTGTCATGATTATCTTTTCTGCCGGGAAGAATTTTTCCATACCTTCGTAGGCCACGCAAATCTTGCATGCCTTCTGTGCCAGCAGCTTGTTGGTGACACCGGCGTAGGAATTCTGTTCTTGTATCAGCGTGGGAATACCCATCATGCCCGCCATTTTCAGCGTAGGACCACTGGCATAGCCACCTACACCGACGGCTACTTGCGGGCGGAACTCCTTGATGATGCTCCGTGCTTTCCACTGGCTTCGTATCAGTTTCAGCAGTACGGAGAAGTTCTTCCACAGATGTTTACGGTCGAATCCGGCAACGGGTAAGCCTATAATCCGGTAACCGGCATCTGGAACACGCTGCATTTCCATTCTTCCTTCGGCACCTACGAAGAGAATCTCCGCGTCGGGACACAACTCTTTTATGGCGTTAGCGATGGAGATGGCCGGAAAGATATGTCCTCCGGTACCGCCGCCGCTGATGATAAGCCTCACCCCCTTCCCCGTAGGGAGAGGGGTAGAGTTACTTTTGGTTGTATAGTTGTTCGCCTCTTTACTCATATTCTTGTTCTTTTTTATTTTTGTATTATTGGCATGCTCTCCATTACTCAATTATTCTTTTCTCCCCTCCCTACGGGGGAGGGGTTGGGGGAGAGGCTGTTATTCAAACTCCGCATCACTGTTCAGTACCTTTGCTGTCGGCTCGGCGGCTGTCTGTGCTTCGCTATCGGCCGGTTGTTCCGGGTTCTCGGCATTTCCGGCATCTATCAGCATCGGCACTTGCGCATCATGCATCCGCTGTTCCTCCAGCTTGGCTGTATAGCGGCTGACACTCAGTATCATGCCGATGTAGGCACAGTTGATGAAAGTGGATGTACCACCCTTGCTGATGAGTGGAAGCGGTTGTCCCGTGACGGGTGCCAGACCTACGGCAACCATCATGTTGAACAGCGCCTGCGTGACGAGCAGCAAGGCTATTCCGGTAATGAGGAAAGCGGGGAAAGTGCGGTCGCATTTTTTGGCGATACGGCCCACTCGCACCAATAGGCAGACATAAAGGAACACAACGACTATTCCGCCTACCAGTCCCAGTTCCTCGATGATGATGGCATAGATGAAATCGGAGAATGCCTGGCTCAGAAAATCACGCTGTACGGAGTTTCCCGGGCCCTTGCCTACAACGTTGCTCGTAGCTACGGCAATACGGGCATGTGCCACTTGCCCGTCGCCGTCGATGTCGAATTTGGCGGCAGGAACTTCCTCCTTGTTGGTAAAGTCTGCAATACGGGATTTTACAGTGGTGAAGCGGTGCCCCATCGGTATATTTTCCAATGTCTTGTCTGGTGTGGCCAGCAGGAAGGCGACAAAGACTGTTACGAATGCCACAATTCCTCCTCCCAGTATCAGCAGTTTCCTGGCAGATACCCGCCCGATGAACATCATCAGGTAGACCGTTCCGAAGAGCAGCATTCCCGTCGAGTAGTTTTCTGGCAGGATAAGGCCACAGACAATGCAGGTAATAATCATGATGCGCTTAAAGGCTTTCGGACTTGCACCGTCTTCATCCTGCCCTTTCGAGAGGATAAAGGCGGTAACGATGACAACGGCCATCTTCGCTATTTCTGACGGCTGGAACTGAATGCCCATGAAGGTCATCCAGCGGGCTGCGCCGTTTACGCGGTCGCCGGTAATGAATCCCATCAGCATCACAAAAGCCAGCAGTCCGATGGATATCGGAAGCAGGAATACCGGGAACACCTGAAACCATTTATAGGGGATGTTGTGTACCAGTACTACAATGACGGCGCCTACCATCAGGAGGATGCTGTGCTGCGTAATCGGTCCCCAATGGTCGCCACTCTTGTAGGTCAGCGTACTGGCAGCACTGAATACCTCTGTGATGGAGATGAGGCAAAGGAAAAGGAAAATAATCCAAATCACTTTATCGCCTTTGAATATGCTCTTTAATAAATCCAATGCTTCGCAAATTAAAAATTAATAATTAAAGAATTAAAAGTTGCCGTTCTTGTTACGGGATGCGTAATAGGACTGTTGCGGCATCCGTATCTTATAGTGCTCTGACACATGCTTTGAACTGATCGCCGCGGTCCTCATAGCTCTTGAAGAGGTCGAAGGAGGCACAGCAAGGACTGAGCAACACGGTTTCACCTTTCTTTGCCAGCTTGAAGGCTGCTTCTACGGCATCCTGCATGCCGGTCTGCACGTCGGCTACGGGCAGTCCCAGACGGTCGAAGAAGGCGTGCAGCTTTTCGTTGTGCAATCCCAAATAGACCAGGGCAGAGCACTTTTCGCGTACGAGGTCTTCGATTTCCGTGTAATCGTTTCCTTTGTCTTTACCGCCGAGGATAAGTACGGTTTTGCCGGTCATGCTTTGTAGGGCATACCAGCAGGAATTTACGTTCGTAGCCTTGGAATCGTTGATGAAGCTCACGCCGCGTACGGTGGCTACTTTCTCCAACCGGTGTTCCACTCCCTTGAAGTCGGACAAGGCTTTGCGGATATATTCTTTCCGGATGCCGGCCAAATTGGCCGAGATGCCGGCGGCTAACGAATTGTATAGGTTGTGTGTGCCGTGCAGCGCCAGCTCCTCTTGCTCCATATTGAAGGCTATCGGTTCGTTGATTTCCACTTCACCGTCTTCCACGTATGCGATGGCCCCGTCTTCCTTCACGGCAGCGAACGGGTAGAGATGGGCGCGCAGGCCATGCTTGTCCAGCTCGCGCTTGATGATGGGGTCGTCGTTCCAGAAGATAAAAGCGTCTTCCGATGTCTGGTTTTGGGTGATGCGGAATTTGGCGTCCACATATTTCTGCATACAGTGGTCGTAACGGTCCAAGTGGTCTGGTGTGATGTTCATCAGTACGGCAATGTTGGCACGGAAGTTATACATATTGTCCAGCTGGAAGGAACTCAGCTCAATGACGTAGTAATCATGCTGCTCCGTGGCTACCTGCAAGGCCAGGCTGTTGCCGATGTTGCCGGCGAGGCCGACGTTCAGGCCTGCACTCTTGAAGATGTGATAAATGAGCGAGGTGGTTGTAGTCTTTCCGTTCGAGCCGGTGATACAGACCATCTTTGCGTTAGTGTACCGTCCCGCAAACTCTATCTCAGAGATGATGGGCGTACCTTTTTCCTTTAATTTCATAATGAGCGGAGCGTCGTTGGGAATACCGGGGCTTTTCACTACTTCGTCAGCATTCAGAATCAGCTCTTCTGTGTGGTGTCCCTCTTCCCAGGCAATGCCGTATTTATCCAGCAGTTCCTTGTATTTGTCTTTGATGGCGGACATGTCGGAGACGAACGTGTCGAATCCTTTCACTTTGGCCAGTACGGCAGCGCCTGCGCCGCTTTCGCCAGCTCCTAATACTACAATTCTACTCATACTTTTTTAATTAAGAATTAAGAATGATGAATGAAGAATCGCTATGCAGCGAGATGATGTACAGCTAAATTCTTCATTCTTCATTCTTAGTTCTTCATTTGTTTGTTATCTAATTTTTAATGTTATAATCGTTATCGCTGCCAATACAATCGTCACAATCCAGAAGCGGATGGTGATTTTGGATTCGTGGAACAGCTTGTCCGGTTTGGTGAATACTACGCTGCATCCCGGCTCTATCAGGCTCATGGAAGTGCGGAAGTGGTCGTGTATCGGTGTTCTTTTGAAGAGACGTTGTTTCACGCCTTTCCGCTTGCCTGCCTTGTAGTAGAGGCGTTGCAGGATGACCGAAAGGTTCTCCACCAGGAAGATACCGCAAAGGATGGGTATCAGCAGTTCCTTGTGAATAATGATGGCGTATACTGCGATGATTCCTCCAATGGTCAGACTGCCCGTATCGCCCATGAATACCTGGGCCGGATAGGCATTGTACCACAAGAAGCCGATAAGTGCACCGATGAAGGCACAGATAAAGATTACCAGTTCTTCCGAGCCGGGAATGTACATGATATTCAGGTAGCCGGCATATTCAATGTGGCTCGATACGTAGGCGAGTATTCCCAAGGTCAGTCCGATAATGGCAGAGTTCCCTGCCGCCATTCCGTCCATTCCGTCATTCAGGTTGGCTCCGTTGCTGACGGCGGTAACTACGAAAATCGTGATAATCACAAACAGTATCCAACCTGCTGTCTGGGCATGTTCACCCATGAAGCCCACTAGGTCGGCATAGTCGAAGTTGTTGCTCTTGAAGAATGGGATGGTGGTCTGTGTTGCCTTGATTTCCTTGGCGGCATGCACCACTTCTATCTGTCCGTCCGGTTTCTCTATTTCTATGTTCTCGCGGATAACCACCTGCGGACTGAGGTAGAGAGTCAGTCCGACGATAAGTCCCAAGCCTACCTGACCGATGATTTTGAACTTACCGTGCAGGCCTTCCTTGTCCTTCTTGAATATCTTGATGTAGTCGTCGGCAAAGCCCAGCGACCCCAGCCAGATTGTGGTAATCAGCATCAATATCATATAAATATTGCTCAATTTGCCCAGTAGTAGGCAAGGAATGAGTATGGCAAAAATAATGATGACACCGCCCATGCTGGGTACTCCCACCTTGTTTACGCCGAACGGGTCGATGCTGGCATCACGTTGCGTTTCAGTAATCTGCTTGCGTTTCAGTAGATTGATGAACTTATCTCCCCAGATACTCGAAATGAGCAATGCCAGAATGATTGCCATCAACGAACGGAAGGATGTATAGCCAAACATGCCCGCACCGGGGAAGTCATATTTGTCTAACCATTGAAATAAATAGTATAACATGATGTTAATTATTTAATTGTTTAATGTGCTAATGTGCCAATATGCTAATTGATAGTCTGGTATATCTGCTGGTAAAGGAATGAATATCCTACATGACGCATGGCAATTAGCACATTAGCATATCAGCACATTATTTCATTTAATATCTCTTTGTCGTCAAAATGGTGTTTCACGCCTTTAATCTCCTGATAATTCTCATGCCCCTTGCCTGCAACGAGAATCACGTCTCCCGGCTGTGCCAGCATGCAGGCTGTCTTGATGGCTTCGCGGCGGTCGGTGATGCTGATGGTTTTCTGCATGTCGTCTTTATCCAGTCCCGCCAGCATGTCGTTGATGATGTCCTGCGGCTCTTCAAAGCGCGGGTTATCGGAGGTGATGATAACCCGGTCGCTCAAGCGGGCGGATTCTTTGGCCATGATGGGACGCTTGCCTTTGTCGCGGTTGCCGCCGGCGCCCACAACGGTAATCACTTTCCCTTTTCCTTCCAGCACTCCGTGAATGGCGTTCAATACATTGACCAGGGCGTCTGGAGTATGCGCATAGTCCACAATGGCGGTGTAGCCTTTCGGTGAACGGATGGCATCGAAGCGGCCGGTTACCGGATGCAGCGTGCTGAGGGCAACCAGTACATCCTCTTCTTTCTTGCCAAGCAATACGGCAGTACCGAATACCGCCAGCAGGTTGTAGGCATTGAACTTTCCGATGAAACGTACTGCCAGTTCGTGATTGTTGAAGTCGAGTAACATTCCCTCGAAATGAGACTCCAAGACTTTGCCTTTGAAGTCGCTAAGACTACGCAAAGAGTAGGTGTATACCTTCGAACGGGTATTCTGCGTCATCACAAGTCCGTTCTTGTCATCCAGGTTGGTCAGGCTGAAAGCTCCTTTTGGCAGTTCGTCGAAGAACTTTTTCTTGGCTTTGAGGTAGTTCTCCACCGTTTTATGATAATCCAGATGGTCGCGGGTCAGATTAGTGAAAATACCGCCGGCAAACTTCAGACCGCTGATGCGCTTCTGGGCAATGGAATGGGAACTGACTTCCATGAAGGCATACTTGCAGCCGGAATCTGCCATTTCTCCGAGCAGGCGGTTCAGGGTTATCGGGTCCGGGGTGGTGTGTTCGGTCGGTACGGGCAGGTCGTCGATGTAATTGCATACAGTGGAAACCAGTCCGACCTTGTAGCCGAAATAGCGGAAAGTATTATATAATAAGGTGGCAACGGTTGTTTTTCCGTTGGTTCCGGTCACGCCGATGAGTTCCATCTTGGATGTAGGGTCGCCATAGAAAGTGGTAGCCACTTTCCCTACGGCATCTTCACTGTCTTTCACCTGAATGTAGGTGATGCCGGCCTTAAGCTCTTCCGGCAATTCTTCACACAATACTGCAACAGCCCCTTTATCGATGGCAGCCGGAATGTAGGCATGCCCGTCGGTCTGCGTACCACGCATGGCCATGAACAGATGTCCGGTTCCTATCAGGCGGGAATCTATATTCACCCCCGTTATCTCCATGCTTGTACTTCCGGTAATCCGGACCGGCTGTATTGTTTGCAACAAATCACTTAATCTCATACCTTATTATATATAGTGTATATCCAAATCTTGTTTATTCTCATGTTAACGTAGTGTCAGGGCTATGGTTTGTCCTTTCACTATCCGGCTACCGCTTGCTATGGACTGGTTCCTCACCCGTCCTACGCCGTTTAGCCTTACTTTCAGTCCTTTACTCTCTAAAAGGTAGACAGCATCTTTCGCTCCCATACCTACCACGCTGGGCACGGTGCCCGAGGCCGGTTCCTGGTCTTGCAGGATGACTGCCGACGGAGCTGCTTGTGTATGCCCCCACTGTTCCTTTTTCTTTTGTCCGGCGAACTGTTTCTGAACGGGCACTTTCAAATCATTCAGTACAAGGAGTGCTTCGTTCATCTCTCCGGCTTTCACGGGAGGAATCACATTGGTGGTACTGTCTATGGCACTGCGTATGTCAAAACGCAGGTCTTTGGCATAAACTCTTTCTGCTATTTTCCCAAAGACACTACCTGCCATCAGACCGCCTGAAGCTGGTAACCCAGGCTTCTGAATGGAAACGATGCAACTGTATTTGGGTGCTTCCGAGGGGAAATATCCGCAGAAACTTACAAGGTAATTCACCCGTCCCGACTTATATCCGGCGGCTCCTTGTGAAATCTGTGCCGTACCCGTCTTGCCCGATACGGAGAATTGCTTGCTGCCGGCGGGTTTTGCCAGACCTTGCGATACCACTTTCCGAAGGATTTCGCGGATCTGTGTCAGGGTATGGTCGGAACATATCTTGGGATTGATTACTTCCGTAGGATATTCTTTCACTACCTCACCGTCCTTTACCGCTGCTTTCACAAACTTGGGGCGTACCATGACCCCGTTGTTGGCTATGGCATTGTAGAAGGTCAGTATGTTCATAGGAGGTACCTGAGTCTCGTAGCCGATACTCATCCACGGCAAAGTCGTTTTGGCAAAATAACGCTCTTTGGGTCCTTTGATGTTGGGCTTCCCTTCACCGGGTATTTGCAGATGAAGCGGCTGGTCGATGCTCATGCGCTTCAAACCGTCCACGAACTTCTGCGGATTATCCTTGTAGTGCTTGTCGATGAGGTAGGAGACGCCCACATTGGAAGAAACTTCCAGAATACGTGTCACATCTATCTTTCCATAACCTCCCCGGTGCCAGTTGTGGTCTCTCATCTTGCTGCCGTACATATTCATAATACCGTTGCCCGTGTCTACCTCGGTATCCGGGGTTATCTTGCCATCTTCCAGTGCCACCATAATGGAGGCTGTCTTGAAGGTGGAGCCCGGTTCCAACATATCGCTGATGGCATTACTGTTCATTTCGTAGTAATTGCCGTCTCCGGCTTTCATCATGTTGACAATGGCCTTTACTTCTCCGGTAGCCACTTCCATCAGTACGGCTACCCCGACATTGGCATTGATTTCCTTCAACTTGTCTACCAGGGCTTTTTCGCAGATGTCCTGCATGCCTACGTCGAGGGTGGATATGATGTCACAACCGTCTACCGGGGGAAGGTCTACGATATTCAGGTATTTATTCATCACCTTCTGACGGTGGGTAATACCGTTCCGTCCTTTCAGCAGGGTGTCGAAGGCCAGTTCAATGCCGTTACGGGCTCCCATGGCTGTATCGGCATAGAGACGGCCCAGGGTTTGGGCTGCCAAAGAACCGAACGGCTTTTTACGCTGGTTGTATATCTGTTCGTGGAACCCGCCTCTGTACTTGTTCATCTTGAATACGGGTAACCGCTTGGCTTCCTTATACTGAATGTAAGAGATGCGCCGGTTGCGGTTGGGAAGAATGTTGTAGTTCCGGCTCTTCATCTCCCGCCCCTTGCGCAGATGGCTTTTGAAGGTGGCGGCACTGATGTCCGGAAAAATCTGATGAAGCCCGATACAGATGGAATCGAAATTGGCTTTCCAGATAGAATCCTTGCGCTGCTGGTCCTTTTTGCGGCGCTTCTCGTCCCTTTCGCCGGACATGAAGTCCATATATATTTTATATTCCGGCAGCGAACTTGCCATCAGTTTGCCATCCGAGGACAGGATATTTCCCCGGTTGGGCTTCACCGTTACATTCTCTTTTACGAAGCGGTCGGCTACATCGTGCCAGTACTGTCGCTCGGCAAACATAATCATGGCGCCTTTCACAACAATAGCTATCCCCACCAACCCCATGAGTAGGACGACGAAGAAGTAACGGGTCATTATGTTTTTTTTATTTACAGCCAATGTTATTTACGATTTAACGATTTACGATGTACTATTGAAATTACTTTAATCCTCAATTCTCCATTATTTTAGTAAGTACGGTGGATTAGTGGAAGTCTGCAAATCGCTTTCTTTGGTGGCGATGTATTCCTCGATGCGTGATTGGCGGCTCCGCTCCATCAATTCCGAACTGCGTGTCAGGGCATCGTACTTGATGTCTATCAGCTCTTTTTTAAGATTGTCTATCTCTATCAGTTGCAGTTGGCATTCGTAACGGTTGTTGATGTAAATAATGATAAGCACCATGATAAGGAACAACAATCCGGCTTGGCGGCGGAAGAAGTCTGTGGCCAGAATGTCGCCTCCGATGATGTTCTTCAGTGAGGTGCGTTTTTTCACCTTTTCCGTATTCTTTTCTTCTTGCTTCTTTTCCATTGCTAGTCACTAATCATTCATTACTCTTTCTGCAATTCTCAGCTTGGCGCTGCGCGAACGCGGATTGCGCTCTATCTCTTCCTCGTCCGGTACAATCACTTTGTTGTTGACTAGCCGGAACGGGGTCAATACGTTCCCGAAAAAATCTTTTTCGGCCTTGCCTTCCACGTTGCCGGTTTTCATGATATTCTTCACCATACGGTCTTCCAGGGAGTGATAGGTTATCACCACCAGGCGGCCTCCCGGCTTTAGCGCTTCTGTTGCCGCATACAGCATTTCTTTCAGTGCTTCCATTTCCTGGTTTACCTCAATGCGCAATGCTTGGAATACTTTTGCCAGTTCTTTCTTCTCGCGTTCGCGGCCGAAGAGTGGCTTGACGATTTCCAGAAATTCGCCGATGGTGGCAATTCTCTGCGTAGCCCGTGCCTTAACGATGACAGATGCCAGTTTCCGGCTGTTCTTCAGTTCGCCGTACAGATAAAAAATATCGGCCAGCTTTTCTTCTTCGTAGGTATTCACGATGTCGGCAGCGGTCAGGCCGGCACGCTTGTTCATACGCATATCCAGTGCCCCGTCGAAGCGGAAGGAGAATCCCCGTTCGCTGTCATCAAAGTGATGGGAAGATACGCCGAGGTCGGCAAGTATGGCATCCACTTTTTCGATGCCGTGATAGCGTAGGAAGTTGTGCAGGTAGCGGAAGTTGCTGCGTACGAATGTAAAATGCGGGTTGTTCACAATGTTACGTTCCGCATCCTCGTCCTGGTCGAAGCTCAGCAGCCGGCCGCCGTCTTCCAGGCGGGACAGTATCTCGCGCGAATGTCCTCCTCCACCAAACGTTACGTCTACATACGTGCCGTCCGGACGGATGTTCATTGCATCTACGCTCGGCATCAGCAATACGGGGATGTGATATGTTGTTTCTTCTTTCATCATCTGTTGTTTATAGCTTATTTTCGTCACAACAAATATTTTCGTCTCCCAGCAGTTCTTCAAGAGCCTCGCTGAACTCGTCGGGGTTCATGAATGGTTGGTCGGCACGTTCCTTAGCCCAGATTTCTATTGTGTTGTCCACACCAATGAAGCGGACATCACTTTGTATACCCGCCATTTGCAGGTAACGTTTTGGGAGCAGGATGCGTCCGTTCCCGTCAGGGGTCATAACTTCCGCGTCACTTACGAACTGGCGGAAAATCATTTGTTGTTTGGCGTTCCATTTATTCAGCCGGCAGCGAAGTTGGTTTTGAGTGGCAAACCATACACTTTCCGGGTAGAGCACCAGGCAATCCTGATACACGTCCTTACGCAACACGAGTCTTTCTTCAGAAGCGGCTTGCAGCTGTTTCCGGAAGGTGGCCGGGATGAAAACTCTTCCTTTTGCATCCGCCTTAGCCTCGATATTACCTAAAAATTGTATCATTTCTCACCTTATTATAATAAGCGACGGTAAAAATACACATTTCCCCACAATTCCCCACAATCTTTTAACTAAAATCTTAGGAAGAAGTTTTCAACACCTTGTTGATAGCTTATTCATTTGATAATGAAGCTGCTTTTGAAACGCTTTGCTGGTGGGGGATTCGTGTAGTCTCTTTTGAAAAGATTCGGTTGAGGATGACGGTCTTTGGTTTGAAAGTCGCTTGTTGGTGGAATGGTGTCTTGGGTGGGAAACTTCTTTCCCAGCTTTGCGGATATCTAAACCAAGACTTGGTTTCTCTATCCCCAGGCTTGGTTTGGAAAAACCAAAGTTTGGGATAAAGCTCTTTCTTAACTCTTTCTTGTTTTAGTATTAACTTCTGAAACTTTTTTTGTTAACTTCCCGTCTATTTTGTGAACGTTACTACTTACCGGAAGATGATGGGAGGGAGGAGTGATAATATTCCCCCTGGAGTGGTTGATTATT
The DNA here is from genome assembly GCF_003436255.1 of Bacteroides sp. D20. Classification (NCBI taxonomy): domain Bacteria; kingdom Pseudomonadati; phylum Bacteroidota; class Bacteroidia; order Bacteroidales; family Bacteroidaceae; genus Bacteroides; species Bacteroides sp. D20. Next base: position 111,564 of record NZ_QSOO01000006.1, read on the forward strand.
ACATTCATCCACAGAATCCAGGGGGGATAAATGTTTTTTTACTGTATGCTGTTCAGCAAGTCTAGCTTGCCCTCGTTCACCAGTTTTAGAATGAGTTCGCCAAACAATGTGTTTTGCCATGCAAACCAGGCGCGGGTGAACTTGGCGGGATTGTCTTTGTGGAAAGACTCGTGCATAAAGCCGGTTCCGGCTTCTGTATCCATCAACATCTTCACGCAAGTTTTAATCTCTTCATCGTTCTGGCTTGTGAAGGCTTTCATCATGATGCTCATCGGCCAAATCATGTCGTAGCCGATGTGCGGACCTCCAATGCCTTCGCCTGCCGTACCTTTGAAGAAGTATGGGTTATCCTCGCTCCATACGAAACGACGGGTGTTCTGGTAAATAGGATCGTTGATGTCCACATCGCCCAGATAGGGCAGTGCGATAAGGCTCGGTACATTGGCGTCGTCCATCAGAAGGTGGTTGCCGAAACCGTCTACCTCGAAGGCATAGATGGTGCCGTATTTGGGATGGTTGTAGGTAGCGTATTTTCGTAGGGCGGTTTCTACTTCTCCGGCCAGGTCGGTACATTCTTTTGCAAGCTCCGGGCGGTTATTGACTTCAGTCAGAATCTCGGCTGCCTTACGCAGCGAAGATACGGCGAAGAAGTTGGAGGGTATCAGGAATTGGAAGGTGGTGGCGTCATCGGAAGGGCGGAAAGAAGATGCAATCAGTCCGACCGGTTTCACCGGATTGCCCCAGCCGTCGTTGGTCATCGTGTCCAGTGCGCGTTCAGTTACCCGCTGGAAATGGTAGGAACCGCGTCCGTCACGGCGCTGTTGGTCGCGGAAGGTGGTCAGGATGTTTTGGATTGCTTTTATCCACTCGGCATCGAAGATGCTTGTATCACCGGTCGTTTTCCAGTAATGGTAGGCAAGGCGTAGCGGATAACACAGTGAATCGATTTCCCATTTACGCTCGTGCACCTCGTCGTTCATGTCGGTAAGGTCGGTTTTCCAGTGTCCGTCGGGGATGGGGCCGTCGTTGAAGGCGTTGGCAAACGGGTCTACATTAATCAGCTTGAATTGGCGGTTGATGACTCCTGCAAGCATCGTCTTCAGTTCCTTGTCTTCATTGGCCAGCTGTACGTAGGGCCACACCTGCGCACCTGAGTCGCGGAGCCACATGGCATGGATATCTCCGGTGTAGACAAATGTGTCGGGCTTCCCGTCTTTCTTGTCCTTGCGGAAATGGACGGTGGTGTCCAGCGTGTTGGGAAAGCAGTTAGTGAACATCCATGACAGCTTCTGATTTTTCAGCAGCTGCTGTATCCGTTGAATTTGTTCTTCTACGGCTTTGGAACGGAACAGTCGTTTTGATTCTACCGGTCGGTTGTCTTTCTTGATAGCGTCGGAGGCGCATACGTGGTTACTCATGGCCGGCTGTACGGCAAAAACGGCAGGAGTAGCCATTGTCATTGCTGCAAATGTGCAGGCTGTAATGATTGTCTGTTTCTTCATGTTGTTTATTAATTACTCGGTTTTTCTTTAGGTATCTTGGTTTGTGTCCCATGATTGCCCAAAGATAAGCATATTTACTTTTTTATCCGGCCAATTAATAAACAATTCTTAGGTTGCCGTATTCTCTTATCTGAAATCTTTCAGTTCCTGTTGCAGTTTCTGGCGGGTAAAGAAGATGCGGCTCTTTACTGTTCCAAGTGGGAGGTTCAGCTTTTCTGCGATTTCACGGTACTTGAAACCGGAGACATGCATGGAGAAAGGTATCTTGTACTCACGTGGCAAGGCATTGACAATGCGGTGCATTTCCTTCAGGTCGTAGGCGCCTTCTGTGCTGTCGAGTGTGAGGTCGTGCGGCGTGTTCAGATGATAGAGATTGTCTGTGGTATCTACAAATGTCTGGTCACGTACCACTTTACGGTAATTGTTGATGAAAATATTACGCATGATGGTATATATCCATCCTTTAAAGTTGGTATCAGGTGTGTACTTCTCTTCATTGTCCAGAGCTTTCAGGGATGTCTCTTGAAGCAGGTCGTTGGCCTCTTCGCGGTCGGAGGTTAATTTATATGCAAAGCGTAATAAGTCGTTTTGAACTCCGAGTAGGTCTTGGGTAAATGTTCTATTATTCATAATGGATGTTTTTTAAATTATTGTTCGTTTTATTGATGATGCAAAGCTACGGATGATTTCTCTTTTTGATAGACGGAAATCAAACTCTCTTTGGGGTAAAATCTAACAATTGGCAGTTTTCGGGTGGCTTTGGTTAGCTTTCAGTGCCTCGGATAGGTGGAAAAGTGGGATGTAGCCAGAGATTGCTATCCTGATTTTTGTAAATAATATTGTCGCAAAGCGTAACGGCTTGAATGAGTTTGTGTACGAAATACAAGGGGCGAGACCATGAAAGGCAGACGCGGGATTGTCCCGACCTGCCTTTCTCTCTTTTGATACAACTAAAATCTGTACTCTTCTTAATTTATGGAAATCACTGGTTTTATATGCTGAGTGCTTAAACAAAATCCTTCAAGTCTTGTTGTAGTTTTTGGCGGGTGAAGTAAATGCGGCTCTTTACCGTGCCTAAGGGCAACCCTAGCTTCTCTGCAATTTCGCGGTATTTGAAGCCGGAGACATGCATGGAGAAGGGAATCTTGTACTCCCGTGGAAGGGCGTTGACAATGCGGTGCATCTCTTTCAGGTCATATGCGCTTTCTGTGCTTTCAAAAGCGGCGTCGCGCGGCAGGTTCAGGTGATAGAGATTGTCCGTGGTATCCACGAAAGTCTGGTCACGCACCACTTTGCGGTAATTGTTGATGAAGATATTGCGCATGATGGTGTATATCCATCCTTTGAAATTAGTATCGGGCGTATACTTCTCTTCGTTATCCAGAGCTTTCAGGGATGTTTCCTGCAAGAGGTCGTTGGCTTCTTCACGGTCGGAAGTAAGTTTGTATGCAAAACGCAATAAATCGTCTTGAACTCCGAGCAGGTCTTTTTTAAATGTTATATTGTTCATATGTGCTATGTTTTTTTTCGTTAATCTTGATATTGCAAGTTTACGGAAGTTTTCTCTTTCAGGCAGACGGATTTCAAACATACTTTAGGGGAAAAACTATCAATTGACAGTTTTTAGGTGCTATTTGATAGATTTCGGGTGCAGTTTTCTGTCATTTTTTTGCGATTAATTAAAAAGATGAGTTAATTTTGCGCATTCATTTCATCAAAAGAAGAATGGCTGACGACTCTTTATTTTTGATTGACATAGACAAGATACTTCGGGAAAAGGCTCCGAAGCAGTCTAAGTATATCCCCAAGTTCGTGGTTTCTTATTTGAAGCACATCGTTCATCAAGAGGAATTGAATGTCTTTTTGCGGGAGTCGAAAGATAAAGTCGGTGTAGATTTCCTGAAAGCTTGTCTGGAGTTCCTTGATGCCAATATTGTGGTAAAGGGGGAGGAAAATCTGCCTAAAGAAGGGCTTTATACTTTTGTGTCCAACCATCCCCTGGGTGGGCAGGATGGAGTGGCACTGGGTTATGTCCTGGGCTCCTTTTATGGTGGCAAGGTGAAATATATGGTCAACGACCTGCTGATGAACCTGCACGGACTGGCGCCGCTTTGCATCCCCATCAACAAGACGGGAAAGCAGGCCAAAGACTTCCCCAGAATGGTGGAGGCGGGATTTGCTTCGGACAATCAGCTCATCATGTTTCCCGCAGGGCTTTGTTCGCGTAGGCAGAATGGGGTCATCCGTGACTTGGATTGGAAAAAGACCTTTATCGTGAAGAGTGTCGAAGCCCACCGTGATGTAGTTCCCATCCACTTCGAGGGGCGGAACTCCAACTTCTTTTATAATCTTGCCAATTTTTGTAAGATGTTGGGCATCAAGTTCAATATCGCCATGCTTTACCTGGCAGATGAAATGCTGAAGAATCGCCATAAAACATTTACCATCACCATAGGGAAGCCTATCCCCTGGCAAACTTTCGACAAATCGAAAAGCCCGGCCGGATGGGCGCAATATGTGAAGGATATTGTATATAAATTGTAGAGAGACCGTATTTATATTAAAGAAGAACTACTAACAGAAAAATATGGAAGATGTTATTGCACCGATAAGCAAGGAGCTGTTGAAAGCGGAGTTGACTGAGGAAAAGCGTCTGCGCATGACCAATAGAAGTCATAATCAGATATATATCATTACTGCCCAAGACTCTCCGAATACAATGAAGGAGATCGGCCGTTTGCGCGAGATTGCATTCCGTGCTGCGGGAGGAGGAACGGGCAAGTCTATGGATATTGATGAATATGACATCATGGACAACCCGTACAAGCAGTTGATTGTCTGGAATCCGGAAGCAGAAGAAATTTTGGGTGGATACCGTTATATCTTAGGTACGGATGTGCGTTTTGATGAACATGGTGCCCCTATTCTGGCAACTGCCCATATGTTTAACTTTTCGGATAAGTTTTTGAAGGACTATCTTCCTACGACCATCGAGTTAGGACGTTCGTTCGTTACGTTGGAGTATCAGTCTACGCGTGCAGACAGTAAAGGTCTGTTTGCGTTGGATAATCTGTGGGATGGTTTGGGCGCACTGACCGTAGTCATGCCCAATGTGAAGTATTTCTTCGGAAAGGTGACTATGTATCCCAGCTATCATCGTCAGAGTCGTGATAAGATTCTTTATTTTCTTCGGAAACACTTTGCGGATAAGGACAACCTGATTACTCCGATGAAGCCGTTGCTTCTGGAATCGGACGAGAATGAATTGGCGGCTCTCTTCTGTAAAGACTCTTTTAAGGAAGACTATAAGATTTTGAATTGTGAAATCCGTAAGGCGGGGTATAATATTCCCCCGCTGGTGAATGCCTATATGAGTCTCAGCCCTACCATGCGTATGTTCGGTACAGCCATCAATTACGGTTTCGGAGATGTGGAGGAAACGGGTATCCTAATTGCCGTGGACGAGATTTTGGCAGAAAAGCGCATTCGCCACATCGAGTCGTTCATAGCGAGCGAACCGGAGGCGTGCAAGCTTACGTCGGGAGCAAATAAGGTTGTATCATAGGACTATCCGGAGGAATGTTTGTCGTCTGTTATACCGCTGGCAAGCTATTCCCGTTTATTTTCCTATATAAATCGAGTGCAAATACATCCGTCATTCCGGAGATGTAATCCAATACCGCCTGTATCCTTTCGTAGAGTGCAGGCGCTTTTATGTTGTACTGGCCCGATACGCGATTGATGAGCAGTTGCGAATATGCCTTTTCCGGAGAACGCACGGCGTCAATCATCAGTTCGAGCAGGGTACTGATGATGCGGAAACCGGCAAGTTCAATGTCCAGTACATCGCGTGAACGGTAAATCCTCTTCAGGGAGATGTCTGCACAGTGCTTGTAGGCATTGGCTGGTACCTCGGATATATGGTTGATGAGGCTTCCTTCAAATTCTCCTTTCAGAATCTTTTCTTCATTGTCTACAAAGGCTTGCACGCATTCGCCGATAAGCAGTCCGATAACGCTGGAACGCAGATAGGCTATTTGTTCATTGGTGTCACTTACTATCTCCATCGTTTTGAGCCGGTGTGCTTGGCGCTCTTTCGAGAAATAAGAAAGAAGCAACTCTTTGGTTTCTTGTGTAGTCAGAATTTTCAGTTTGTGAGCATCCTCAATATCCATCATCTGGTAGCAGATGTCATCGGCGGCTTCCACCAGATAGACCAGCGGGTGGCGGGCATATTTCAACGGGGCATCGTTCTGCTTCTCCATACCCAACTCTTCTGCTATGCGGCGAAAACTTTCTTCCTCTGTGATGAAGAAACCGAATTTTGACTTTTTGCCTGCAAGACTCGATGAAAAGGGATATTTCACGATGCTTGCCAAGGTGGAGTAGGTGAGTACAAATCCTCCCTGTCGCCTTCCCTCAAACTGGTGGGTAAGCAGGCGGAACGCATTTGCATTCCCTTCAAAGTGGGTAAGGTCCTCCCATTGGGAAGGTGTCAGTTGGCCCTTCAGGGACATTCCTTTTCCTTCAGAAAAAAAGGTGGAAATAGCTCGTTCTCCCGAATGTCCGAAAGGAGGATTTCCCAAGTCGTGTGCCAGGCAGGCGGCGGAAACGATGGAGCCTATTTCGGTGAGGTAGCTGTCTTGCAGTTCCGGACGGCGGGCAATGAGAGCTTTCGATACATCGTTGCCTAGTGAGCGGCCTACACATGATACTTCCAAGCTGTGTGTCAATCGGTTGTGGACGAATACACTACCGGGAAGAGGGAATACCTGGGTTTTGTTCTGCAGACGGCGGAAGGGAGCAGAGAAGACAAGGCGGTCATAGTCACGTTGGAATTCCGAGCGGTTTTCATGGCGTTCCTGGTGAAACTCTTCCAGTCCGAAGCGTTTGGCAGATATGAGCGTATTCCAATTCATCATGATGTTATTTGAGATTTGACGATTTACTATTTACGATTGAAGTTACTATTATTTAACTGCAAATGTATCACTATTTTGTATAAAAAGCCGTATTTTCGCCCAAGTTTATAGTAAAAGGAAGATGAATTGCGAAACTTGAATTACTCGAATTGTAAGAATAGAAGTAGCCCCAATCGTAAATAGTAAATCGTCAAATCGTAAATAACATCATGTTGAACGTACAAATCATCAATAAATCAAAGCATCCGCTTCCGGCTTATGCCACTGAGCTGTCTGCAGGAATGGATATCCGTGCAAACCTTAACGAACCTATTTCGCTGGCTCCGATGCAGCGGTGTCTGGTGCCTACGGGCCTTTATATCGCTCTTCCGGAAGGATTTGAGGCGCAAGTGCGTCCGCGTAGTGGATTGGCCATTAAGAAGGGGATTACCGTGCTGAACTCCCCTGGAACGATTGATGCCGATTACCGTGGTGAGGTTTGTATTATTCTCGTCAACCTTTCTGCAGAAACCTTCGTCATCGAAGATGGGGAGAGGATTGCACAAATGGTGATAGCGCGTCACGAACAAGCTCTTTGGCAGGAAGTGGAAGTGCTGGATGAGACGGAGCGCGGTGCCGGAGGTTTCGGGCATACGGGTAAAAAATGAATGGATATTGTTCCGTTTTACGGGTTAAGAATTTATAATTAAATAGATGAGAATCAGAGTAAAAATAATACTTGCGTTGTTGATAGGTACCTTCTGCTTTACTACGTACGGAGTGCAGGCTGCCAACGTTCAAGCTTCAAAGGAGAAAATGAGCGGGTACGGTCGGTCTGAAAAGGCACGGAAGGAATTGAAGAAACGGAAGAAGTCGAAGAAAGCCGACGTTTCGCTCGTAAAGGAGCTTACCCCCGAACAGCAGCGCCGTTACGACTACTTCTTTCTTGAAGCCGCCCGTCTGAAAGTCCAAAAAGACTATGATGCGGCTTTCGATGTCCTGCAACATTGCCTGACGATAAACCCGAACGCATCATCGGCTTTGTATGAGATGGCCCAGTATTATATGTACCTCAAGCAGGTGCCGTTGGGACAAGCCGCCTTGGAAAAGGCGGTGGAGAATGCTCCCCATAATTACTGGTATGCCCAGGGACTTGCCAATCTGTATATGCAGCAAAACGAAACGGAGAGAGCCGCTGCCTTGTTGGAAAATATGGCGGTACGTTTCTCGGATAAGCTGGACCCGCTATACAACTTGCTGGAGATTTACAACCGCCAGGAAGAGTATGACAAAGTTATCGGTATACTGAACAAGCTCGAGGAACGGATGGGCAAGAATGAACAGCTCAGTATGGAGAAGTTCCGCATCTATCTGCAAAAGAAGGACGACAAGAGCGCCTTTCATGAAATAGAAAGTCTGGTAGAAGAGTATCCCAACGATATGCGCTATCAGGTTGTGCTGGGGGATGTCTATATGCAGAACGGGAAAAAGCAGGAAGCTTATGAGATTTACAAGAAGGTGCTGGCCGAAGAGCCGGACAATGCAATGGCCATGTACTCATTGGCTTCTTACTACGAAGAGACCGGACAGAAGGAGCTGTATGAACAGCAATTGGACACGCTGTTGCTGAACAAGAAAGTGGCTTCGGACACCAAACTGAATGTGATGCGGCAGTTCATCGTGCAGAACGAGCAGGCAGGCAAGGACAGTACACGTGTCATTACGCTCTTCAACCGCATCATGGAGCAGGAGCCCGATGAGGCGCAATTACCTTTGCTGTATGCCCAATATCTTCTTTCCAAAGGAATGAACAAGGAGGCAGGGCCGGTTCTGCGCCAGGTTCTGGCGATAGACCCTACCAACACAGCGGCTCGTATGACATTGCTGGGGGAAGCTGTGCGCCAGGAGGATTACAAGGAAATAATGAATTTGTGCGAAGCCGGTGTGGAGTCCAATCCCGATATGTTGGAGTTCTATTTCTATCTGGCCATTGCCTACAACCAGGCGGAACGGACGGATGATGCCCTTGCCATCTGTCAAAAGGCTTTGTCGCACGTCAAGGACGACAGCAAGAAGGAGGTCGTATCAGATTTTTATGCCATTATCGGTGATGCTTATCACACCAAGAATCTGCATGCGGAAGCTTATGCGGCTTATGATTCCGCTTTGGTGTACAATCCTTCAAACATCGGTGCCTTGAATAACTACGCATATTATCTTTCCGTGGAGCGCCGCGACTTGGACAAGGCGGAAGAGATGAGCTACAAGACAGTGAAAGCCGAGCCGAACAATTCCACCTATCTCGATACATATGCATGGATATTGTTTGTTAAAGGTAATTATGCCGAGGCGCGTCTCTACATAGATGAGGCGATAAAGAATGATAAAGATAGCAGTGACGTGGTCTTGGAACATTGCGGAGATATCTATTACATGACTGGCGATGCGGAAGGTGCCTTGAAATACTGGAAGCAAGCCTGGGATAAGGGCAATCGCTCTGATACGTTGAAACAGAAAATACAAAAAAAGAAATATATATCAGATGAAACTAAACCTGCTGAATGATATGGCAAGGACGTGCCGCCTATTGTCCTTGCTGTTGTTGCTGGCTGTGGGGCTTGCCGGTTGCAAGACTTCGCGTCACTCAAGTTCTCTGTCCGGAGAATCTGCCTGCCTTTCCTCCAAAGTGCAGCTGACGGTACCCCATAAAGATGCCACCCTTACTGTGAACGGTACGATGAAGTTGAAGAAGGAAGAATGCATGCAGATTTCCTTTCTGATGCCGATACTTCGTACGGAGGTGGCACGTATGGAAGTCACCCCGGATGAGATTCTGTTGGTAGACCGTATGGGAAAACGTTATGTCCGTGCAACACGTAAGGAACTGAAGGATGTGCTGCCCAAGAAGGCGGATTTTGCCCATTTGGAGAAACTGCTTTATGCTGCTTCCAAACCCAATGGCAAGAAGGTGCTTACCGGCAAGGAACTCGGGATACCCTCTCTGGAAAAGGGAAAGATTGAACTTTCCAACTTCTCGGATAAGCCTTTTGCCCTGACTCCTACCCAGCTCTCACAGAAATATAAAGAGGTGGAGCTGGAAGAACTGCTGGAAATGCTGATGGACCTTTGATTAGTTGATAATTAATAGTTGATAATTGATAATTGTCGGATAATCCCTCATAACTTATAACTCATAACTTATGAAGCTTCTCCTTCTCTTCTTTCTCCTCCTTTTGCCGGTTTCCCCGCTCCTTGCCCAGTCCAACAAGCTGATTAAGGAACTGGAAAGCAAGCGTGGTGCCTTGCAGAAACAGATAGCAGAGTCGGAAACGCTGTTGATAACCGCCAAGAAGGATGTGGGAAGCCAGTTGAACGGTCTTGCTGCACTGACCGGACAGATAGAAGAGCGCAAACGCTATATTCTGACTATCAATAATGATGTGGAATCCATAGAGCGCGAGTTGTCTTCATTAGAACGTCAGTTGACCCGCCTGCAACGTGACCTAAGGGACAAGAAGAAGAAATACGAATCGTCCGTTCAATATTTGTATAAGAACCGCTCCATTGAAGAGAAGCTGATGTTCATTTTCTCTGCCAAGAGCCTGGCACAGACCTATCGACGCATGCGCTATGTACGTGAATATGCTACTTATCAGCGCCTGCAAGGCGAGGAAGTGTTGAAAAAGCAGGAGCAGGTGAACCGTAAGAAGACTGAGCTTCAGCAAGTGAAGGTTGCCAAAGAAGGATTGTTGAAAGAACGTGAAGAGGAGAAAGTCAAGCTGGAAGCGCAGGAGAAGGAACAAAAGTTGTTGGTAGCCAATCTGAAAAAGAAACAGCGGGGATTGCAGAACGAACTGAATAAGAAACGCCGTGAAGCCAATCAGCTCAATGCACGCATTGACCGTCTGATAGCGGAAGAAATAGAGAAAGCGCGTAAGCGTGCGGCAGAAGAAGCGCGCCGTGAGGCAGCCGCACGTAAAAAGGCTGGTGAGAAAACCGAAAAAACGGCAACTGCCTCTACGCCCGCAAAACCGAAGGCACAGCCTTTGGAAACTTACTCCATGAGTAAGGCAGACCGTGAATTATCAGGGAACTTTGCTAATAATCGCGGTAAGTTGCCGATGCCCATCACCGGAGCGTATATCATTACCAGCCATTACGGCCAGTATTCTGTGGAAGGTTTGCGCAATGTCAAGCTGGACAATAAGGGCATCGATATACAAGGGAAACCGGGTGCCCAAGCCCGTGCCATCTTCAATGGTAAAGTGGCGGCTGTCTTTAAACTGAACGGACTGTTCAATATCCTTGTCCGTCACGGGAATTATATATCAGTCTATTGCAACTTGTCATCGGCCTCGGTGAAGCAGGGCGATGATGTTGCCACCAAACAGACTCTCGGACAAATCTTCTCGGATGGGGCCGACAATGGTCGTACGGTGCTACACTTCCAATTGAGGAAAGAGAAGGAAAAACTGAATCCGGAGCCGTGGCTGAACAGATAATGATAATTTAAATTTTTACTCCTTCCAGCAACTCCAGATACATCCCTATCGCCTCCTCTATCTCCTTGACAAAGATAAATTCATCGGCAGTGTGTGAACGGGCACTTTTCCCCGGCCCCATCTTTAGAGAAGGGAACGGCATCAGTGCCTGGTCGGACAAGGTCGGTGAGCCGAAAGGAGTACGTTTCATGGCAATGGCCTTTTGCACTACCGGATGCTCCGGAGCTACGTGTGAAGAGCTTAGCCGGAAGGAGCGGGCTTTGGCTTCACACGTGATGTGTTTCTGTATTTCATCGAATAGCTCATGATTGCTATAACACTCGTTGCTGCGAATGTCTACGACAAAAGTACAACGGTCGGGAATGACGTTATGCTGTGTACCGGCGTTTACCATGGTTACGCTCATTTTCACGGGACCCAGCAGGGAAGATTCTTTTGGAAAACGGTAATCACGAAACCAGGTAATATCATCCAATACCTTATATATAGCATTATCTCCCTCGCTTCGGGCAGCATGTCCCGATTTTCCGGTAGCAGTTACGTCCAGCACCATCAATCCTTTTTCTGCAATGGCAGGTTGCATCTCTGTCGGCTCGCCTACAATGGCAAACTGTATGGGAGGGAGTTCCGGCAATACGCATTCTATTCCCCCTTTGCCTGATACTTCCTCCTCACACGAGGCAAGATATATCAGATTGTAGGCCTGAGTGGTGCGGCACAATGTCAGGAATACTTGCAGCAGGCTGACTACACTGGCTCCGGCATCGTTGCTGCCCAGCCCGTAGAGCTTTCCATTACTTTCCAGCGTTGGTTTGAAAGGATCTTTCCGCCACCCGTTGACGGGTTTTACGGTGTCGATATGGGAATTCAGCAGCAAGGTCGGTTTCTTTAGGTCGAACATCGGGCTGAGGCACCATACATTGTTGCCTTTACGTCCTGTTGCCATGCCTTGCATTTCGATATAGTTCTGCAGATAATCCGCCGCTTTCTCCTCGTCGCGGCTCAAGGAAGGAATGGCTATCAGTGATTTGAGCAATCCGATTGCTTCGGAAGTTAAAGTCGGTATATCGTAAATCATATTCGGTAAATAAATAATCTGGCCGCAAACTTACGGATAAAAAATGAAAAGGACGCCAAACCGACGTCCTTTCTGTTTTTTCAATATTGTTTAGAAGAAGCAACTGAGTGATATCATCAAGTTGCGGTTTTTGTTGCCTGAATCTTTAATGTTCTCTACCAGTCCCCAGTCATAACCGATGGAAATCTGATATTTCTGACTGAATTCGACTCCGGCTTTTAATCCGAGACCGAAATCAAAACGCTTCATGGCATCATCCCCGAATACATTGGTGGAGTTATCATCAAACTCATATTCGTCAAGAATATCTCCTTCTGCCTTGGCTTTGCCAAAAAGACCGATGGCTAAATAAGGACCGGCATTGCCGAATATGGCAAAGTTCTCATTCACTGCATATTTATAGCCAATGTGTACAGGAATTTCCAGGTAGTAGGGATTGAACTTGATAGAAGCAGCAGAGCCTCCGTCTATTTTGGCTCCTTTCAGCGTAAGTAATGCACCCATATCGAGGTAGACTCCTTCTGAAATTTGAGGCAATCCTACTTCAGCCTTTACCCCAGCATGAAAGCCTATTTTACTGTCGAAACCGGTAATGGAGAAGTTACTGGAGTTCATGCCGACTGTTGCTCCCCATCTGAGGTTGTCTTGAGCATTGATGCTTGCTAAACCTATGGTCAGCATAGCCATTAAAAGCAATACTTTTTTCATGTTCATTGAATTTGATTTAGTTTGTATATCACCACAAATATATATATATTTAATATATTTCTATTGTTTTAATGGTAAAGAAAGTATCTTTTGTGGATAATTTGCTAACGGATGGTCGGATACTTTAAAGGTAAAGTTTGAATAATTACCCGCTAATATCAAATTAGTTTCAAATGAAACCACTACCTTTGTACCGTATTTACCAATATCAAAAGTTATGACTTATCATCATTTATCTGTCCTGGTGCATCGCCAGGCAGAGAAGTATGGAGACAAAATAGCCCTGAAATACAGGGACTATGAAACTGCACAATGGATACCCATCTCTTGGAAAGAGTTCTCACAGACTGTACGCCGGACTGCCAATGCAATGGTGGCTTTGGGAATAGAGCCACAAGAGAATATCGGTATCTTCTCGCAGAATAAACCCGAATGTCTCTTTACTGATTTCGGTGCATTCGCCAACCGGGCGGTGACTATACCTTTGTATGCTACCAGCTCACCGGCCCAGGCACAGTATATCATCAACGATGCACAGATACGTTATCTGTTTGTAGGCGAGCAGTTCCAGTACGATGCCGCTTTCAGCGTGTTCGGATTTTGCCAGTCTCTGCAGCAGCTCATCATCTTCGACCGTGCTGTGGTGAAAGATCCGCGCGACATGACTTCCATCTATTTTGATGAATTTATGGCAATGGATGAAGAGTTGCAGCACAATGCCATTGTAGAAGAACGTACAGCAGCTGCCTCAGATGATGACCTCGCCAATATCCTTTATACTTCCGGTACTACCGGTGAGCCGAAAGGTGTCATGCTCCATCATTTCAATTATAGAGAGGCTTTCCGCATTCATGATATCCGATTGCCTTTCATGACAGACCGGGATGTTTCCATGAACTTCCTTCCGCTGACCCATGTATTCGAAAAGGCATGGACCTACCTTTGTATACACCGGGGGGTGCAGGTCTGCATCAATCTCCGTCCACAAGATATCCAAACTACTATTAAAGAGATACGCCCTACACTGATGTGCAGTGTACCCCGTTTTTGGGAGAAAGTCTATGCCGGTGTGCAGGAGAAGATTTCCCAGGAAACCGGTCTGCGTAAGGCGATGATGTTGGATGCCATCAAGGTGGGCAGGACGCATAACATTGATTATTTGCGCCAAGGAAAGACTCCTCCGATGATGCTTCATCTGAAATACAAGTTCTACGAAAAGACCATTTATGCTCTGCTGAAGAAGACGATAGGTATTGAGAACGGTAATTTCTTCCCTACGGCAGGTGCTGCTGTGCCCGATGAAATCTGCGAGTTTGTGCATTCTGTAGGTATAAACATGGTGGTGGGCTATGGTCTGACGGAATCTACGGCTACCGTTTCCTGCTTCCTCAACGAAGGCTATGAGATTGGTTCCGTAGGTACGGTGATGCCTGATGTGGAGGTGAAGATTGGCGAGAACAACGAGATACTTCTTCGTGGTAAGACTATCACTACCGGCTATTACAAGAAACCGGAGGCAACGGCTGCTGCCATCGACCGTAACGGTTGGTTCCACACGGGTGATGCCGGTTATTTGAAGGATAGCCATCTGTATCTGACGGAGCGTATCAAAGACTTGTTCAAGACCTCCAACGGAAAATACATTTCGCCGCAGGCATTGGAAACGAAGCTGGCTATTGACCGTTACATTGACCAGATTGCTGTCATTGCCGATGAGCGTAAGTTTGTTTCCGCTTTGATAGTTCCCGTTTATGGCTTTGTGAAGGATTATGCCAAGGAGAAAGGCATTGCATACAACAATATGGATGAGTTACTGCAACATTCCAAGATACAAGCGTTGTTCCGTGCCCGTATCGATACCTTGCAGCAACAGTTCGCCCATTACGAGCAAGTGAAGCGCTTCACGCTCCTGACCGAACCGTTCAGCATGGAGCGTGGCGAGCTGACGAACACGCTGAAGCTGAAACGCTCTGTAGTGGCAAAGAACTACAAGGGGCTGATTGACAAGATGTACGAGGAATAGATTTCCATTTGTTTGTTTTTGAACCGTCCGACTTGGAGTGAATTATTTTCATTCCGGGCCGGACGGTTTGTTTTATGTATGGACTTGCCCTTGGCAGATAGGACTCTCGAGTATGTGCACGTTAGTTAGGCTTAAAAAAACAGCCTGGTAGATAAATGGGGATTTATCATTTCAAAACAGCTTCTTCAAAGATAAAGGGGAAGAACCGTCTGTCATCTGTCACGGGATTCAAGCACGTAGTCCGGAACGCTCCCCTTGTTCAGTCCGTCTTTCCCCGTTGCTTTATCCCTCAAACGCTTGGTGTCTGTCCCCGAAACAGCCTTTGTTCATTGTCGGCTCACTCGGGTGAACAAATCAGCTCACTATGGTGAACAACTCCGTTCACTATAGTGAACGAGTCAGACCACTATAGTGAGCCGCTCAGAAACTCAAAGCCTCTATAAGACAAAGAAGCGGACACAACAAGAGAAAGAAGGGGACGAGACAAGAGAAAGCAAGGGAACGGGACAGACCGAACACCGGTGAGGGCAAAATTTGCCCTCACCCTTTTTATTTGCCCTCACTCACCCATGTAATGCCGATGAACAGGGCGGTTCGGGAAGTGAGTGAGGGCGGTGAGGGCAACATTAAGAAAATCGTATTAGTTTTTCCTTCTTCTTCCGAACCCGATTAACTTTTATTAGCAAAGAAACTTCTGTTTCTCGATAGGGTTGCGGTTCTCTACCCGGTTTTATATACGAAGCTTAAAAAGAAATCTGCAGAATAAGAGACATTTTAATAAGCTCGAGTATTAACCGTAACATTCTAATAGCCTATGTAGCATACAAAAAGAAACAAATGAGATTGACATTCAACCCTGCTTGTCAATCGGAAAGACAGACCCCATCAGAATCTGTTTATTAACTTAACACATTTAATCTAATATTTATTTTCCGAAAAACAGCTTATGAAAAAAAGAATTATGCTGACCTTGGTTTGCCTGCTGGCAGCCATCGGTTGGGTAGCAGCCCAGAATTCCCCCATTACCGGTATCGTTATTTCAGCTGAGGACAATGAACCGATTATCGGAGCTTCCGTATTGGTAAAAGGAAGCACTACCGGAGCCGTAACAGATTTAGACGGCAAATTCACTATTACAGATGCGCCCGCAGGTGCGAAAATCCTGCAAGTGTCTTTCGTAGGTATGATAACACAAGAAGTTCCCATCACTCCGGGGACGATAAGAGTCACATTAAAGAATGATGCCAAGCTGCTGGATGAAGTGGTGGTAACGGCATTGGGTATCGCAAAGAAAGAAAAATCACTGACTTACTCTACCCAGGTGGTAAACGGTGATGAACTGGCACGCGTGAAAGACCCCAATATGATGAACGCATTGGCCGGTAAGACGGCAGGTGTGCAGATTAATAAGAGTTCTTCCGGTTTGGGAGGTTCTTCTAAAGTGATTATCCGTGGTAACCGTTCTGTAAGCGGAAGTAACCAGCCGTTGTATGTGATAGACGGTGTACCGTTCGGTTCATCTGCCAACGAAAATACCTCAACTACTATCGGCGGAGACAACGACAGTGGTAACTACGACCGTGGCGACGGTATTTCCAATCTGAATCCCGATGATATTGAGAGCATGAACATATTGAAAGGCCCTGCCGCTGCTGCACTTTACGGTAGTTCGGCTGCCAATGGTGTGGTGATTATTACCACTAAGAAGGGCAAGGAAGGACGCGCCAGTATTACTTTCAATTCAAGTACGACGATTGATAATGCGGCTTATGGCATTCCCGAGTTTCAAAACCATTATACAGGTACCGGCCAAAGTTGGGGTAGTGAAATCAACGGTAGTCCCGATTATGCCGACGAGTTCTTCAGAACCGGTGTAACTACCATCAACTCCCTTTCTTTGAGCATGGGTTCGCAGGCTATGCAGACTTATTTCTCGTATGCCAATACCGTAGGAAAGGGTGTGGTAGAAAACAATCGTCTGATGAAGCATAACTTCAACTTCCGCGAAACTGCCAATTTCTTGAATAACAAGTTGACTATTGATGCTAATATTAATGGTATGTACCAGCGTGGTAACAACCGTGTAACTTCCGGCGGTTACTATATGAATCCTCTGGTAGGTCTTTATCACTTCCCACGTGGTGGAGTAGAAGGGGGCAAAGACTTCTACTACTATAAAGAGAACTATCAGGTACTTAATCCGTCTCGTAATATGATGGATCAAGCTTGGTATCAGAACGCCAGTGTAGGTGCAGGCGACTTTGAGCAGAATCCCTATTGGTTGATTAACAAAGCTCCTAACGAGGATACCCGTTATCGTGCCATGTTTAATTTGAGTGTAAAGTATCAGTTTAACAAACTCTTTAGCCTGCAAGCCCGTGGTAGTGCAGACTTTATCAACGACAAGAATGAGACACACATGTATGCCGGTACCAGCTCTATCTTGGCGGGTCTGAACGCCCAGCAGACGGGTTCCAATGGCCGTTATATCTATGGCGAAAGCAGTGAACTGACCACTTATGGTGATATTCTGTTTACTTATCAGCAACAATTCGAGAAGTTTAGTGTGAACGCATCAGTCGGCGCCAGTATAAATGACTATACCGGCAGAGGTACGGGATTTGACTCCTATCCGGGTACGCTTTCCATTCCGAATGTATTTGTAATAGGTAATGTGGATGTGAACGGAGGTCTTCCGAGCGATTGGAAGACTCACACGCAGTCGCAATCAGTATTCTTCACCGGACAGGTAGGCTTTATGGACCAACTTTACCTAGATGTCACTGCTCGTAATGATTGGACTTCCACACTTGCATTCACTAAATACAAGAACAAAGGTTTCTTCTATCCGTCGGTAGGTGTGACTTGGTTGCTCAACGAAACGCTGAAACTACCCGAATGGATTGACTTGGGTAAAATTCGTGGTGCATGGTCGCAAGTGGGTAACGGATTGAGTTCTTATATTTCTCATCCACTCAATTCTATTAGCAAAAATGGTAATGTAAACTTTAATACTACTGCCCCGTTTGACGAACTGAAACCGGAAAGAACTACTTCTATAGAATTCGGTACGGAATGGCGCTTCTTCAATAGCCGTTTGGAGTTTGACTTTACCTATTATAAGACAAGTACCAAGGATCAGCTTTTCAATCTGCCGGCTCCTACCGGTTCTTCTTATGCGCGTTATTATGTCAATGCCGGTGAAATCCAAAACAAGGGTGTGGAAATTGTGCTGAATGCCACTCCGGTGATGACTAAGGATTTCCGTTGGAAAACAGGTGTGAACTTTGCCACCAACAAGAATGAAGCAATCAAACTGGTGGATGAACTTGACCGTTTTATGTTCAACGGTGGTGAAAGTAATAATGTATGGAGCTATCTGGAAGTGGGCGGCTCGTTCGGTGATATTTATGGTACTACGTTTGTACGCGATGACAATGGCAAGATTCAGTATGAGAAGAAAGAAGTGGAAATTGACGGAACGAAAGAGACCATGACTATTCCAATGGTCAATAAGGATCCCGTGAAGCTGGGCAATTCCAGTCCTGACTTCAATTTGGGATGGAGCAACACCATCACTTGGAAGGACTTTTCTCTTTACTTCTTGATTGATGGACGGTTTGGCGGTGATGTGATGTCATTGACAGAAGCTGACTTGGATCAACAAGGTGTAAGCAAGACATCGGGTGATGCCCGTGACCGTGGGTACATTATGTTGGAAGGAACCCGCATCGACGGTGGAAAAAACAACCGGAATATTCAGGAATTCTACAATGTGGTGGGCGGACGTGCCGGTGTGACAGAACACTATATGTATGATGCTACCAACATCCGTCTGCGCGAATTGTCACTCTCTTACTCATTGCCGCAAGCACTGCTTGCCAAAACCGGCTTCATCAAAGGGCTACAAATTTCTTTGATAGGGCGCAATCTGTTCTTCTTCAAGAATAATGCTCCTTACGACCCGGACGGTCTGATGTCTACCAGCAATCGTTTGCAAGGTGTCGATGTATTCGGTATGCCGACTAATCGCTCGTTTGGTTTCAACTTGAAGGTTAACTTTTAAATGATTTAGCAAATATGAAGAAATTTATAAAATATACAGGTATTGCTTTTTTAGCAGCCTCTTTCCTTACTGCTTGTACGGGAGCTTTTGAAGATATGAATACAGATCCCAAAGGGGTTACAGACGAAGAACTGAAACAGGACGGTAATTATATAGGTGCTCATTTTGTACCTATGATGAAGTCGGTTTATTACAATACCAGCGGTGGAAACTGGGAATTCCAGTTGACGCAGAACTTGCACGCCGACATGTTTTCCGGCTATATGTCAAGTATCAATCCCTTTAATGGCAATGTCAATAATATGACTTATTCCATGAATGCCGGTTGGAACGATTACTGCTGGGATTATGCTTATAATACGGTCATGTCGGAATGCCTGAAGGCACAGAAAAAATGTGCGGAAGACCCGGATACCTATGCTCACTTCAATGCCATCAGTACCATTATCCGCGTGCTTGCCATGTCGCGTACGGCTGACCAATACGGTTGCATCATCTATTCTGAATATGGCAAGTCGGCCACCGGAGGTAAATACGATGCTGGTGATGTGGTCTATAAGGCTTTCTTTAAGGAATTGAAAGAGGCTGCAGATGTATTGCGTGACGCTCTGACGAAATCAGTGGTAGGTTTTGGTGCCTTCGACCTTGCCTATGGTGGAGACCTTGCCAAGTGGGCCAAGCTGTGCAACTCTTTGCGTCTTCGTTTAGCTATGCGTGTAGTGAAGTTTGATGCCGTTTGGGCGCAGACAGAAGCTGAAGCTGCCATGAGCGATTCTAATGGTCTGATTGAAACCAACGATGGCAACCTCAAATTCTCTGGTAAAGGCTATACTAATCCGTTGACAACTTTGGTTGCATGGGGCGATTGCAGTTTGAATGCGAATATGACTTCTATCTTGGGCGGTATGAACGATGCTCGTTTGAAGCTGATGGCCAATGAAATAGATGGTAAAGTCGTTGGTTTTAGAACAGGTGTTGATATTCCGGGTGGTTTTAAAGACGTGGCTTTTGGCAAGGTAAGTTCGCCTGCTACAAAAATTGATGAAACGATTCCTTTGGTTACTGCCAGTGAAACGCTTTTACTGGAGGCCGAGGCTGCTTTGCGTGGTTGGAACGTTAACGGCAAAGGAACCGCAAAAAGCCTTTATGAAAGAGGGGTACAGACTTCGTTCGAACAATGGGGAGCAGTTATTGGAAACTACCTTGAAGGTGAAACTCCTGCAACTGACCATAACGATAATTTGTTGCCGACAGCTTCTACAAAAGCTGTCAGCAAGGTGACAGCCAAGTGGAACGATGCTTTGAGCAACGAAGAGAAGTTTGCCAAGATTGCCACACAGCGCTGGATTGCTATCTTCCCCGAAGGTATCAACGGTTGGGCCGATTATCGTCGTACAGGTTATCCTAAGCTTTTCAAGAACGACGTTAACTATAGTCAAGGAGAGATTGACACGGATTTGGGACCTCGTCGTCTGCCTTTCACATTGGCTGAGAAAACTACTAATCCCGACTATGCGGATGCGGTTTCCAAATTGGGTGGTCCTGATAATGCGGGTACTCGTGTATTTTGGGATATAGATAAACCGAACTTCTAGGCTAATCGTATCATAGATAAAAGAGTTCTGGAAAAAATAATCTTTGATAAATGAAAATAGGGAGAAGTCTGAGATATGTTTCTCATACTTCTCCTTATACAATATTTGATATTATACTTGATTTTTATGAATGCAAAATATATTCGGAACAGTTTATTCATATTGTGCTATTCAATGTTTTTAGCATTAACAAGTGCTTGTGATAATGGATTAGAAGCAGTTAGCTTTGAAAAACAAAAGCCACAACGACCCGCCTCTATCGGAGATGATATGTGCATAATCCAATCACTTGGATTTGATACTTTAGATGTAGTAAAACTAAAATCAGGATATCTGATTCAAGGTGATATATATATAGAAAAAAGTAAACTTGTTGCTTATGGTCAGCCACAAACAAGACAAGCTTATCATACTACCGGTTTAATTGGTCACCCCAAACAAAGAGCGATTACCGTTGGTGTTGATAGCTCGATACCTGCATCAGGTGTAGATGATTGGCGAGATGAAATACAGGAAGCCATCAATCTGTGGAATCCTCTGAGTAACCTTAAAATGACTTATACTACAGCTGCTAATCCGGATATACTTATCCGTAGTGATGCCAGCACTCCTTTACCGAACAATGCTATTGCGGCAGGCTCTTGGCCTATGAACGGAAAACCAGGTCCCTCTATTTGGATAAATTTGGATTATGATTATAACAAAACCATTCCAAGACTTCAGAAGATATACAATATGGTGCATGAGTTGGGACATTGCTTTGGTTTAAGACATACAAATTGGAAATCAAGGAATGAATCTAACGCTTATGACATTTATGGAACGCCTGATTCTGATTCCTATTCTGTGATGAATGGAGGAACTGCCGAATATCAATGGTCTGGGTTTAGTGAGGGAGACAAGAAAGCTATTGAATATTTGTATCCATCTACTTTTACTGCAGATTTTGTGGGTTATCCTCAAGAAGTGAAGCATTGGGGAGTTGATGTACATAGGTTGAGCGTTCGAGGCAGTCATCCGATTGTTGGTTATGAAAATTGGAATACGTCTGGTGGGTGGATTGTCCGTGTTAATGATGATTCAGCGGATATTGTTTTTGGAAGCCCATATACTTCTGGTGTCTCTGTTCGTGTTACGACTATTTATGGAGAAAAGTATTCCTTGAAAAGGGAGTATATAGATCAAATTACTAGATTAACACGTGTTGAATAATAAAATGTCTTATGGAAATCGAAGATGATGTTTGGGCCTTAAATAATCTCTTTGAAGATTATTAACTAATAAGCAATACATTAACATTAGGATTTGTGTTTTTTTGTTGGTCTTTGATTATAAAAATATTTTTTGCTCAATATAGTTAACAGTTGATTTTAATTTTCTCAATAGTCTGATTTAATCTTAAAATATATCATGAAGAAACTCATTAAACCTCTCTGCTTGTTGACCGGTCTGCTTTGTGCCCCGGCCGTTTTGCTTCATGCCCAGGTAGATGAAAAGTTGAAAGCCGACATCGTCAGTACGGGCTACGTGCACAGTCCGTTACCGCTCGACGAGACAAAGGCTTTCGAAACATTCGGCTTGAAAAAGAAAGTGTTGGAAACCGTGATGCTGTGTGATATGGAGGATTTCTCCAAATGGTCGCACAAGGGCATCGGTAAGATTGGTTTGACTGACGAACGGAGTAAGTCCGGCAAGTACAGTCTGCGTCTGGAAGCTCCCGCCCATCCGGAGAAGATTCTCGGCTGGGGGTTGGGACGCGGCACTTGCATGGCCTCTTATGATATAGGAGGCGCGGACTGGGAAGGTTACAACCGTCTGAAGTTCTATATCTATCCCACGTGCGAAGGAGCACGCAGCATCTACCTCAACCTTTATGTGGAGAATGACGGAGAAATAAAAGTACCCGACATTTACGGTCGGGAAGGCTACCACGAAATCAATCTGAAGAATAACCAATGGAACGAATGCTTCGTCGAGATGTCTGGACTGGCGCGCGACAAGGTAACCAAGATTTCATTTGCCATCGAAGTGTTCGGCAAAGAACGTACTATGGGTGACTCTCTTCGCTTCGATGTAGATGCCGTGGAACTTCAGAAGGTGGAGAACCCGGAAACCGTGAAAGGCTGGATGCCTGCACAGAACCGCATCATCTTCTCTACTACCGGTTATAGTATAGAGAGCCCCAAGAGCGCCATTGTCAATGTGGAAAAGCACGGCGGACAGTTCCAGTTGAAGGATGCCGCTACGCAGGCCATTGTTTATACCGGTCCCGTTCGTAAGGAAAAGACCGGCCTGGGAGAGTTCGAGACGATAGACTTCTCGGACTTCAAGACACAAGGCCGTTACGTCATTCAGGTAGGGGATGTCACCACCTTGCCTTTCTATATCCATCAGGATGTGTGGGATGATTCTGCCTGGCGTATGGTGAACTTCCTGTTCTGCGAGCGTTGCGGTTATCCCGTTCCCGGAAAGCACGGGGCTTGTCATAATGACCTGCATGCCACTTACAACGGACATATCATTCCTATAAACGGAGGATGGCACGATGCCGCCGATATGTCCCAACAGACCTTACAGACGGGAGAGATAGCCTATTCCTTGCTCTTGATGGCCGAACGTGCCAAAGAAAAAGGCAATGTAGACTTGTACAACCGCCTGATGGAAGAGGCTTTGTGGGGAATGGACTATGTGATGAAGACCCGTCTGGGCGATGGCTACCGTGCACAGACATGGGGCACCAACCTATGGACCGACGGTAAGGTGGGCACCGACGATGATGCCGGTCGCCGCGAACTGCTTGTCCATAACGGAGCTTTGGAGAATTTCCTGCTTGCAGGAATTGAAGCGTATGCCTCCATGATGGTTGAGAAGGATGAAGCCCTCAGGAGCAATCTGAAAAAGATTGCAAAGGAAGACTTCGGTTATGCCATGAAACGCTTTAATGAGTTGGGCTTTGCCGAACTGATAAAGAAGGGTGGGGGACATGCCGCCATGGCATCCGAAAGCCAGTATCACGCCAATATTTCATGGGCAGCCAGCATGCTCTACAAGCTGACCGGCGAACAGCAGTATGCCGATGAGGCCGTGAAGGCTATCCGCTACACCTTGCAGTGCCAGCGCACCGAACCGCTGAAAGACAAAGACAAGACCTGCGGCTTCTTCTACCGTGATTTGGCCAGGAAGTCCATTGTACACTATACCCACCAGTCTCGCGACTATGCCTATATGGAAGCCCTTGCCGCCCTTTGCGAGACACAGTCCGGCCATGCCGAGTATGAGCAGTGGATTCGTGCCATGAAACTCTATGGCGGTTATCTGAAGAATATCATGAAGTATGTATATCCTTATGGAATGGTGCCCAGTGGCATCTATCACAAAGATGAAGTGAAGGATTCCGCCAACTTCTATGCCGTTCAGGTAGGGATTCGCAGCGGTGCCGATAAGGATTTTGAGGAACAGCTCGAAAACGGTATCCGTCTGGATAAAGAGCATTATTTGCGCATATTCCCCGTCTGGTTCTCGTTTAAGGGAAATATTGCCGTACATTTGTCTACCGGTAAAGCTGCCGCTATCTGTGCCAGGGTACTGAAGGACAAGGAACTGAAAGACATTGCAGAACAGCAGCTCTTCTGGGTTGTAGGCCGGAATCCTTTCGGGCAGTCCATGATTTATGGGGAAGGCAGCAACTATCCGCAGCTCTACACGGCATTGCCCGGAGAAACGGTGGGAGAGATACCCGTAGGCATGCAGTCCTATTTCAATGAGGACGCGCCCTATTGGCCACAGTTCAATACGGCTACTTATAAAGAGGTGTGGGGCTCTTCGGCAGCCAGATGGCTGATGTTGGTTTCTGAATTCTAAAGCAAGATGATATGAGTGACAAGACTGTTTATTCACGGCGCAACCTGGCCATCGACATGCTGAGGGCATTGACCATGTTCATCATGATTTTCGTCAATGACTTCTGGAAAGTGCATGACGTACCCCATTGGCTGGAACATGCCGTCTATGGTGAGGATTTTATGGGACTGGCGGATATTGTATTCCCCTGCTTTTTGTTTGCAGTGGGAATGTCCATACCTTACGCCATTGAGCGCAGATATGCCAAGGGCTTCTCGGCAGAGTCCACCTTGGGGCATATCCTTTCCCGCACCTTTGCCTTGCTGGTGATGGGGGCGTTTATAACGAACTCGGAGTTCCGGCTTTCACCGGAAGCTCCCTATCCGATAGGAGTATACTGGTTCCTGATGGCCATAGGCTTTATCGGTGTGTGGAACCAATATCCGAAACCGGCTTCCGGCACTCAGAAGAACCTTTTCCGTGCTTTTAAAATAATCGGAGTATTGGTTCTCCTTTACCTTGCCTTCACGTTCCGCAATCCGCAGGGAGGTGTATTCGGTGCCTATTGGGGAATATTGGGCTCCATCGGCTGGACCTATCTGGTATGTGCCGTAATCTATATCTTCAGCCGTGACCGGTTGCAGTATCTGCTGCCTGCCTGGGGTGCCTTTATCCTGATATGCCTGCTGGGTACGCCTTTGCGCGAGGGCTTTGGTGGTGAGGCTATCCTTGCCTTTCCCGAACGCAACTTCTATCAGGGCATGTTGTCCATCCTGCATATCGGCAACGGGGCTTTGCCCGCATTTACAATGGGAGGTGTCATCCTTTCCATTCTCAGCGCCCGCTATGCCGGCAAGGGTGACGGCTGGAAACTCCGCAATGGGCTGACGGTTGCCGTTCTGCTTCTGCTGGTCGGAATTGGGACACACCATTTCTGGATTGTGGCCAAGATGGGTGGTACTCCTCCCTGGGTGTTCTATGTGACTGCCATTTCCGTGGGGCTCTACACACTGCTCGGCTATCTGGTCAGCCATCAGGTCACAGGTTGGTTCAACCTGATACGCCCTGCCGGAACGGCTACGCTGACCACTTATCTGGTGCCTTATGTCTTCTATGGCTTTGCTGATGTGACCGGTGTTGTCCTGCCGGACTGGTTCACACATGGATTCATGGGGCTGGTCAACTGCCTTTGTTTTGCCTTTGTGGTAATCGGCGTTACGTGGGTGATGGAAAAACTGCATGTTAAACTTAAAATTTAGATAGAATGAAAAAGAGCTTTTTACCTGCATTCTTGCTGCTGTTCCTTGCGCTGGGCATGTTCTCGTGCCAGCAGGGAGCTAAGGAAACAACCAAGGAATATCCCATGTTCTGGACGTGGCTGGACTATCGTCCCGGCATGAACTTCGACTCCATCTGCCAAGTGATGAACGACATCGGCATGGATGGAATTATGCTGAATGCGCCGACTCCCGACGATTACCGGGCTGCCATACCGGTTGCCCATAAACACGGAATCGAAGTGTATGCCTGGTTATGGACCATGAATCTGGAACACGACCGTGACAAGATATTGAAGGAGCATCCCGAATGGTTCAGCGTGAATCGTAACGGCAAGAGCCTGGCAGACACTACCGCCTATGTAGGCTATTACAAGTTTCTCTGCCCGGCATTGCCCGAAGTCCGCGAGTTCATCAAGGAAAAAATCAAGGCCTACTGCGAAGTGGAAGGCTTGAATGGCATTGCCATCGACTATCATCGTTTTGTGGATGTGGTGCTTCCCACCACCTTGTGGCCCCATTATGGCATTGTGCAGGACCGTGAATACGCTGCGTGGGATTACGGTTACCATCCGGAAATGCTCAGGTTGTTCAAGGAGCAGCATGGTTATGACCCTCGCGAACAGGAAGACCCTTCGCTTGATGTGAAGTGGCGTCAGTTCCGTTGCGACCAGATAACCGAAGTGGCCAATATGATTGCCGAAGTGGTGCACTCCTACGGCAAGACAATGGCTGCCTCCCCGTTCCCCACCCCGAAGATGGCTTCACGCATGGTGCGCCAGGACTGGGGCAAATGGAATCTCGACATCGTGTTCCCGATGGTTTACCATACCTTCTATACGGGCGATGCCAGCTTCATTTCCGACTGTACGGTTGAGAATGTACGCGACAAGAACGATATGACTACACTGTACTGCGGCATGACCGCCACCGACGGCCCGATGATGTTCGAATGCATGGATGCCGCTCTCAACAACGGCGCCCAGGGAATTGCCGTATTTACCATTCATGGACTGCGTTCTCCGGAGGTGAAGAGGCAGTTCAAGGCTTATACGGACAGTGTCAGAGTCGTGCGTGCCGCCAATGGCGGGGTGATAAAGGCTACCCATCCCGAAGTGGCGGATCCCGACCCCTTCAAGCATGAAGGCATTATGAAGCTGATGCAGGAACGCATGCAGCAAATCATAGCCAAGGCTGCCGGCAAGGAAGAGCCGGCTCCGCTGGCATTGGGCGAGTACAAGGAGGTGGATTCCTATGACGCGACACGCTGCTACCAAGTGGTGGATGAGAATAGCAAGACTACTTTTGACGTGACATTCTATCTTTACGGCGACGTTGTTTCCGGTTGGGATGTAGCAGTAGCAGACAAGGCTTCTACTAATAAGAAATGAAAGGACGTTTTATGATAGTGAGAGATTACGGGAGCAAACTCCTTCTGCTCTTGGTGTTTTCAATGGTAGGCATGGTTTGTTGCAATGCCCAGAGTGGAAAGAGCTTGTCCGTAAAGAAAGTAATGTGTACGGCTTCACCGGAAGGTGAGGCTGTGCCGTCTTTGCTGGACGAGAACGGGATAGAGTTTCAGCCCCTTGATGTGGTCAACTGGAAAGATTATCCCTACAAGCCGGAAGTGAGTTTCCGCATAGCCCATACGGGGCGCGAAATCCTGCTCCACTACAAAGTGAAGGAAGCCAGTGTGCGTGCAGTGGCCTCCGGAGACAATGGCCGGGTATGGGAAGATGCTTGTGTGGAATTCTTCGTATCTCCCGAAGGTGACGACCGCTATTACAATTTCGAATGTAACTGCGCCGGCAGGCTGCTGATTCAAGGAGGTGCAGTCAATGAGCGCCGTCCTACGGCGAGTCAGGAGGTGCTGGGCATGGTGAAACGTTGGAGCTCGTTGGCCGGCGAACCTTTCGAGGAACGTTTGGGCGAGTGCAGCTGGGAACTGGCCATGGTTATTCCCGTTTCCGCTTTCTTCCAGCATTCCGTCGGTTCTCTGGACGGAAAAACAATGAAAGGGAATTTCTACAAGTGTGGTGACAAACTCCAGACTCCCCACTTCCTTTCTTGGAGTCCTATCGGGCTGGAACGCCCCATGTTCCACTGTCCGGCCTTTTTCGGCACCTTGTCTTTTGAATAAATCTTTAGGGTGTTCTGGTGGAATCATTTGCCGTTAGCATTACTTATTGGATTGACAATTGCGGAATTATGTGTTTTTTTATACCTTTGCACTTCCTAAATTGTAAATGCATATATGATTACCGCAGAACAACTGAAAGATATCAAAGAACGTACCGAGGCGTTGAACCGCTATCTGGACATTGAAGGAAAGAAGATACAGGTGGAAGAAGAGCAGCTCCGCACCCAGGCTCCCGGTTTCTGGGACGACCAGAAGGCTGCCGAGGCTCAGATGAAGAAAGTGAAAGGCTTGCAGCAATGGATTTCCGGCTACAATGAGGTAAAGACCTTGACTGACGAGGTACAACTGGCTTTCGACTTTTACAAAGACGAACTGGTGACTGAAGAGGAAGTGGACGATGCCTATGCCAAGGCAATCACTGCTGTCGAGGCCCTCGAACTCAAGAATATGCTTCGCGAGGAAGCCGATCAGATGGACTGTGTGCTGAAAATTAACTCTGGTGCCGGTGGTACGGAGAGCCAGGACTGGGCAAGCATGCTGATGCGTATGTATCTGCGCTATGCCGAGACTCACGGCTATAAGGCCACCATCGCCAACCTGCAGGAAGGAGACGAGGCAGGTATCAAGACTTGTACCATCGAGATTTCCGGCGATTATGCCTACGGCTACCTGAAAGGTGAGAACGGTGTACACCGCTTGGTGCGTGTTTCGCCCTACAATGCCCAGGGCAAGCGTATGACTTCTTTTGCATCCGTGTTTGTCACTCCCTTGGTAGATGATACCATCGAGGTGAACATCGAACCTGCCCGCATGTCATGGGATACCTTCCGAAGTGGTGGCGCCGGTGGACAGAACGTCAATAAGGTAGAGTCCGGTGTCCGTCTGCGCTATCAGTATAAGGATCCATATACGGGCGAAGAGGAAGAAATCCTGATTGAAAATACCGAGACACGAGACCAGCCCAAGAACCGCGAGAACGCTCTCCGCCTTCTCCGTTCCATGCTTTACGACAAGGAACTCCAACACCGCATGGCCGAGCAGGCAAAGGTGGAAGCCGGTAAGAAGAAAATCGAATGGGGTAGCCAGATTCGTAGCTACGTCTTCGACGACCGCCGCGTGAAGGACCACCGTACCAACTTCCAGACCAGTGATGTGAATGGTGTGATGGATGGAAAGATAGACGGCTTTATCAAAGCTTACCTGATGGAGTTTGCAGGAAGTGGCGAATAAATTTTCTCCCTTTCATTTGCATTCTTCCCGAATTTCTTCTTACTTTGTTCATCGTTGAACTTTAAACTATAAAACACACCATGGGAAAAAGTAAAAAGAAAGCAATGCACAGCCAGAAGGAAGAGCAACAAGCCAAGAAAGTGATGATGACGATGGGAGTAATAGCCATTGTATTGGTCATCGCCATGTTTGTGGCTTACTCTTACTGGGGCTGATAAAATCACTGGAAACGACATGCCGCAGGAGATAGAACGGAAATTCCTCGTGACGGGAGAATACAAGCCACAAGCGTATGCACACAGCCGTATCGTACAAGGATACATCAGCAGTGTACGTGGACGGACAGTACGGGTGCGCATCCGCGATGGACGGGGATTTCTCACCATCAAGGGTGCATCCAATGAATCGGGAACCAGCCGCTACGAGTGGGAAAAGGAAATTCCGCTGTGCGAAGCGCGGGAATTGCTGAAGCTGTGCGAACCGGGTATCATCGACAAGACCCGTTACCTGGTGCGCAGCGGACAGCACGTCTTTGAGGTGGATGAATTCTATGGCGAGAATGAGGGACTGACTGTGGCCGAGGTGGAACTCTCCTCGGAAGACGAGCCTTTCGTGAAACCTGCATTCATCGGACGGGAGGTGACGGGAGATGTCCGCTACTATAACTCGCAACTGATGAAACACCCTTTCACCACATGGTAGCAAACCAATTGTATGCCGTACTTGTTTAATCGTCATGGAGAAACTTTACGACTACCTGCCAAGAGAACTGGTCACCTTCCTTTTGGTCACTGTATTCTCTTTACTCATCGGGCTTTCACAGCGTAAAATCAGCTTGAAGCGCGAAGGGGAAACTACGCTTTTCGGTACCGACCGCACCTTCACTTTTATAGGCATTCTGGGCTATCTGCTCTATATCCTCGACCCTACGGGCTATCGTCTGTTCATGGGAGGAGGCGCCATTCTGGGACTGCTGCTCGGACTGAACTATTATGTGAAGCAGTCACAGTACCATGTGTTCGGAGTAACCACCATCATTATTGCACTCATCACCTACTGCATTGCTCCCATTGTGGCCACGCAGCCGTCGTGGTTCTACGTCATGGTCATAGTGACCGTCCTGCTCTTCACCGAGCTGAAACACACCTTCACGGAACTGGCCCAGCGCATGAAGAACGACGAGATGATTACGCTTGCCAAGTTCCTTGCCATCAGCGGCATTATCCTGCCGATGCTGCCCAATGAGAATCTTATTCCCGGCATCAACCTGACGCCATACAGTATTTGGCTGGCCACGGTGGTTGTATCGGGCATTTCCTACCTTTCTTATCTGTTGAAGCGTTACGTTTTCCATGAGTCGGGCATTCTGGTTTCGGGCATCGTGGGAGGCTTGTACAGCAGCACGGCTACCATTTCCGTACTGGCGCGAAAGAGCCGTAAGGCTTCTGTGCAGGATGCTCCCGAATATGTGGCGGCCATGTTGTTGGCGGTCAGTATGATGTTCCTCCGTTTCTTGATATTGATAGGTATTTTCAGCCGGGAGACGCTACTGGCCATTTATCCCTACCTGCTGATAATGTCGGTGGTAACGGCTGCCGTGGCATGGTATCTGCATTCCAAGCGGAAACGGGTGGACGACGGCACGCAGACCACGGAGGACGAGGACAGCAGTAATCCGTTGGAGTTTAAAGTGGCGCTGATTTTTGCCATGCTGTTTGTCGTGTTCACTATCTTGACACACTATACGCTGGTGTATGCCGGTACGGGTGGGCTGAACCTGCTCTCTTTCATTTCGGGCTTCAGTGACATCACTCCTTTCATCCTGAACCTGCTTCAAGGGACGGGCAGCGTGGCGGTGCTGGTAATTACGGCTTGCAGCATGCAGGCTATTGTCAGCAATATAGCGGTAAACATGTGCTACGCGTTATTCTTTGCCGGTGGAAAAAGCCCTTTGCGGCCGTGGATATTGGGGGGATTCGGCTCTGTTATTGCCGCAAATATCTGTCTGTTACTTTTCTTCTATTTTCTCTAAATTGCTTTCTTTTTGCTTTTTTAACTCCGAAAGTCTCGTAAATGCATGAAAAAGGGGCTATTTTTGCCGAATTCATTGTGACAAAACTCGAACGGGAAACGTCTAATACCAAGACAATAAACATGAATAGTCACTAAATATAAAAACGCAATGAGAACAAAATGGACTGTGCTGCTATGGATGCTGATGATTTCGGGACTGCTTGCAGCGCAAAACACGGCAAACACTTCTTTCCAGGTTAAAGGAATTTTGCTCGACTCGCTCACCCAGGAGGGTGAACCTTATGCTACCATTAAAATCGTGAAGAAAGAGGCCCCTGCAAAGGCGCTGAAAATGCTGGTAACGGATATGAAAGGCCAGTTTCAGGAAAAAGTTCCCGGTACGGGCAACTTCGTAATGACCATCACTTCCGTGGGGCGTACCCCTATCGTGAAGGATTTCTCTGTGAAGGCTGGAGAGAACCTGGTGGACTTCGGCACACTCTACATCGTGGATGCTTCCAATGAGCTGGGACAAGTGGAAATTGTAGCTCAAAAGCCTTTGGTAAAGGCGGACATCGACAAGATAGAATATAATGTGCAGGATGACCCTGATGCCCAGTCGAACTCTGTGCTGGAGATGCTCCGCAAGGTACCGTTGGTGACGGTGGACGGCGAGGACAATATTCAGGTGAACGGGAGCAGCAGCTTCAAGGTGTACGTCAACGGAAAGCCCAACAACATGATGAGCAATAACCCGACCGAGGTACTGAAGAGTATGCCTGCCAACAGCATTAAGCATATCGAGGTGATTACCAATCCCGGCCCCAAGTATGATGCTGAAGGTGTGGGCGGTATTCTGAACATTGTCACCGTGGGTAGCGGACTCGAAGGCTATACGGCTACGTTCAGTGCCAACGTCAGCAACCGCGGTGCAGGCGGTGGAGCATTCGGTACGATAAAGAGCGGCAAGCTGACTGTCAGCGCCCGCTACAACTACAATTATAATGACCAGCCCCGCAACTACAGCAGCGGCAGCCAGCATGTGACGTCGGAAGCTGTTACGGAGAATTCTTCCAATCTGGACTATGACGGCAGTAACAAGGGCCACGGTTCCTTCCAGTCGGGCAGCATGGAGGCCAGCTACGAAATAGATACACTGCGCTTGGTCACTATGTCTTTCGGACTTTGGGGTGGCGGAAACAAGAGCAACGGCTCTACGGACTACATCGCCACCTTTCCGGAGAACATAAACGCCGCTCCCATTTATAGCTATTCGGCTTTCAACCGCAGCAAGTCTTCTTGGTATTCCATCGATGGAGGTGTCGACTACCAGCGTCTGTTCAAGGTGAAGGACCGCATGCTGACATTCTCCTACAAGATAAACACCCGTCCGCAAACGTCGGATTCCTACACGGAATATGAAATAGACAAAGGCTATAATCCCGATTGGGCTGATTATCTGAAACGTCTGAGAAATTTGCATAACGACGGCGAGCAGAACACCACCGAGCATACTTTCCAGGCCGACTATACCACGCCTATCGGCAAGCTGCATACGCTGGAGGCTGGTGCCAAGTACATCCTGCGCAACAACTCTTCGGAGGACGACCGTTTTGATGCAGACGATACCGGAAAGTATGAATACAACAAGGAGCAGAGCTCGCACTACAAGCATCTGAATGATATTATTGCCGCCTATCTGGGATATGGGCTGAAAGTGAAAAGGCTGTCCGGCCGTTTGGGAGTGCGCTACGAGCATACCATCCAGGATGTGAAGTATCTGGTGGGGCGTGGCGAGGACTTCACAAAGAACTTTGACGACGTAGTGCCTTCCGCCTCCATCGGCTACAAGCTGACGGATATGTCCAATCTGCGCTTGGGCTACAACATGCGTATCTATCGTCCGGGAATCTGGTACCTGAATCCGTATCTGAATGATACCGACCCCTCCTACATCAGTCAGGGTAATTCGGAACTGGACAGTGAGAAGAGCCATGCATTCAATTTGAGTTATAGTAATTTCACGCAGAAGTTCAATATTAACCTTTCAGCACGCTATTCATTCACCAACAACAGTATTGAGAATGTAACGAAGCTCATGCCCGATACGGAGATTGAGGGATTGAAGAACCCCACGGGAAAGGATGTGCTCTATTCTACCTACGCCAACATCGGTAAGACCCGCCGTGCCAGTGTGAGTGCTTACGTCAACTGGAACGCTACTCCCCGTACACGTATCTACATGAACATGAGCGGTGATTATTCTTACATGGAGGGCAGTGAGGGCATGCGTAACGACGGCTGGAGCCTCTTTGCCTACGGTGGTGCACAGCAGACGCTGCCCCACGATTGGCGCATCAGTCTGAATGTCTTCGGACAGACGCCGTGGATTATGCTGCAAGGTAAGGGTAGCAGCTTCTTCGATTATGGCTTGAGTGTCAACAAGTCATTCCTAAACAAGCGTCTCACTTTGTCCGCTTTTGCCAGCAACTTCTTCAAGAAGTATATGGACCAGAGCTCTACTACCGAAGGTGCCGGCTTTATACGCGAAAGCAGCTATAAGTATAGCCGCCAACGTTTCGGCATAAGCGTCAGCTACCGCATCGGCGAGCTGAAGGCAAGCGTGAAGAAGGCTGCACGCACCATCAGCAATGACGATGTGAAGAGTGGCGGTAGCGGTTCCGGTGGCGGCGGTGAATAGACTACTACGAATTCATTTACGGATATATCAGGCAGGTGACTGTTCCGTCCATTGTCATGACGATGAGACGGTGGTCACCTGCCTTCTTCAGTGAGGTGACCGCCGAATGGGATACTTTATGGCTCCAGGCTATCCCGCTTCCGTCTGTCCGCACGGCATGGACCACTCCGAATTCGGTAGGGATGAACACATACTCTTCCGTGGTTTCCATGCGGGTGGGGATGAAATTACCTTCATACGGCATCAATGTATTCCAAAGTGGAGTGTAGTTTCCTTTTGAGACATCTGCTGCCGTAATGTTGTTCTTGATTCCTTTTATGTACATGGTCTTTCCATCCGGAGAGAAACCGATTGATTCGCGTCCTTTCGCTTCATCCGATGCCCAGAGGATTTTTCCGTCTTCCGGGTTGAAGGCGCGTACAAAGTAGTCGGAACTGAGCACTATGACCTGTTCTGATGCTTTTCCATTCTTCCGGTAGGGCAGAACTGTGGGCCAGCAGGCTCCCGGAGAGAAGTATCTTCCGCGTTCGGTGTCGAATTCCCATACTTTTTTCCCGGTTTTCCGGTCGATGGCATAGAACATGGCTCCCCAGGTTCCGATATAGATGCGTTCGTGGTCTATAGCCGGGCGGGACTCGATGTAGCCGTTCAGTCCGTCGGTAACCCAATTGAGCGTGCCGTTTGCCAGGCGGATGGAGTAGAATTTTCCGTTGCTGCTGCCTGTATAGACATTGCCGTTTGCTACTGTAGGGCAGGCTACAATGGGGTAATCCGTGTTGAATTTCCAACGGGCGGAACCTTGTTTTTTGTCCAGTGCATGAATAAACCCGTCGCAGGAAGTGACAACCACCAGTTGGGAAGTGATGAAGGGAGCCGAGAAAATCTTATTTCCTGTGGCATAAGTCCATACCGTTTCTCCGTTGCGGGCATTCAGGGCATGAACCATTCCTGCCGTATTGGTATAGATATACAGTTCTCCGTCAATGCTTCCTTGTGAGGCAACGTCGGTTACGTCTTTCTGCTTCCACACCTCACGAACGGCAGGATAGGTGCTGTTGATACTGAAATCAGGGCGGTAGTAGACGGTATCTTTCTTTTCACCCGGAATGTTCGATGAAGCAATAGCTGTTGCATTCAGGCGGACAATATTCCATGCGGGACGGGTTTCCGTTTGGATGATGCGTTCGCAGAAGGTGATGGAATCTTCGTTGACTGTGACGAGATTATAGCCACCTATCGGGTCTTCCCTCCGCAGGGAGGAGCGCCCGATGACTGCCGGAATGCCTTCGGCATCATAAGCGCGGTTGGTGTGCAGGTGTCCGGCAAGAGTCACCAGTACATTGCGTGTTTTGAGAATATCCGTCACTTCGTACCAGTTACTTAAATCCCGGTTCAGTGGGAAATGGTTGACGAAAATGACCGGCAGTTCTTTAGGGGTGGCCCGTACAATGGAGTCCAACCAGAGTATTTCCTCACGTGGAATGTGGGGAGGCCCCATGCGCAGGCTTGGTCCGGTACCACAACCGATGAAGCGTACTCCTTGCCAATCGTAGCAGAAGTGGGATGCTTGGAAAATCTTGTTGAACATGGTGCAGCCGTTTTCGCTCCAGTTCACGTCGTGGTTTCCCGGTAGCAGCAGATAAGGTTTCCTGAAGCCTTCCAGAATTTCCTGCAGCAGCAGGAACTCTTTTGTATCACCGAATTCGGTGACATCTCCACTGAGAATCGTGAAGTCCACGGCAGGATTGGCATTGATGTCTTCAATGGATTGCCGCAGGTCGTCTTCGGCATAAGCGAAGGAATTGAGGTGTACGTCACTGAGCCAGGCGAAAGTGAACGAGACGCGGTTACTTTGTCCGTAAGATAGTGCGGACATTGCCATCATGCAGATGGCCAATAAGATACGTTTCATGATGATGATTGGTTTGAATTTGCCCAAAGATAGTGATAATTCTTTTATTAATAAATAATATGTATTGGTTCTCAGGGGAATATTGTATTTTTGTTGATAAGGAATGAACGGAAAATATAGTAACCGGCATTGTAACATTTTCAAGTTCTTTGTATCTAAAGAGTGAATTAAAAAGTGTACAGTGATGGAAAAGTTATTTCTGACTTTAGTATTGTTTTGGTTTTCTGTCTGTTCTTTTGCAGAAGATTACTCTTTTTCGGTGATAAAATCGGGTATAGGAAAGAAGTCTGTCATTTTTATTCCCGGCTTTGCGAGTTCGGGAGACGTCTGGAAGGAGGCAGTGGCGGAATTGGGAACACATTATACCTGCTACGTGTTGACTATGGCTGGTTTTGCCGGTGTACCGCCGGAAAAAAATCCATCCTTCGAGGGCTGGAAAAACGAGATTGCGACATTCATTAAGGAAGAAAGGATTGACAGCCCCATACTCGTAGGGCACAGTATGGGAGGCGGACTGGCACTTGCTGTTGCAGCAGACTTTCCCACACTCGTTGGAAAGATTGTCATAGTGGATGCTTTGCCTTGTTTGATGGCTTTGACCCACCCAGACTTTAACCCCGTAGCGGATAAAGACTGTTCTGATATGATTACCCGGATAACTGCCATGAACCACGAGCAGTTTGTCCGGATGCAGCGAATGAGTGTGGCTAGTTTGACAACGGACTCTTTGAAGTTTGACGAAATCGTGGAATGGGGTGCAGCCTCTGACAGAAAGACGTATGCCGCGATGTATTGTGACTTTGCGAACACGGATTTGAGGGAGCGAATCAGAAGTATTGCCGTTCCGGTCCTGGTCTTGCTGGAACCGCATTTCAAGAATATAGCATCTATTGTAAATGAACAGTATAGGAATCTGCACGGAGTGCGGTTAAGGTATGCCGAGCAGGGACTGCATTTCATGATGTTTGATGATAAGGAGTGGTTTATGAATGAGCTAACCGGTTTTATAAAAGAGTGACGAGTGGAGTTTGAGGCTATATATAGGGAATATTGGAGTAAGGTGTTCCGTCTGTGTATGGGATATGTGAATGATTATGGTCTGGCCCAGGATATGGCTCAGGAGACATTTGTTGCCGTTTGGCAGAAACTGTCGTCATTCAGAAATGAGGCAGCAGTCGGTACTTGGATTTTTCGTATTGCCACCAATCGCTGTCTTCGTCAGTTGGAACGGCAGAGCCGCATGGTTCCGGTTACTCTCTCGACCGACCTGCCCGAAGAAGAAAGGACGGGTATCGGTCTGCGGCTTCGTCTGTTGTACAAACTCATTGCCGAACTTCCGGAGATGGACCGCATCCTCATTTCACTCGAATTGGAAGATGTCAGGCAGGCAGAGATTGCCCGAATCACTGGTCTGTCTGAAGGTAATGTCCGGGTGAGGATTCATCGAATCAAAGCATTGTTGACAAAGAAAATAAGAGCGTATGAAGAGTGACATAGATATAAAAGAATTGTGGCGGAAACAGGCTGTCCCATTTGCCGACTGTTCCGGATTATTCAAGGAGGTAAATCACTTCAAGAGAAAGAAGGTTCTTGAACTGATAGTGCTTAATGCGGTTTTATGGATGACCATCTGCTTTGTTGCGTTTGTCTGGATATACTTTAAGCCGCAATTGTTGGTTACGAAGATAGGGATTCTTTTGACAATCGTGGCTATGGGCACTGTTGCTGTGTTCACTCATAAGATGATTCCCTTGTATAGAATTGTGGATGAGGAGCAATCCAACCGGGAGTATCTGAATGAGTTACTTGCCGTGAGGCGTAAGGAGAACTTTATGCAAACCAAGCTGATGAACTTTTATTTCATCTCGTTGTCTGTAGGAATAGGACTTTATATGTACGAGCATATTCAGGAGAGTTCACTACAGTTCAGGGTCGTTGCCTATTCGGTTTTCCTTCTGTGGGTTGGTTTGAACTGGTTTGTTTTTCGTCCCCGAATTATCCGGAGGAACAGACAGAGACTTGATAGTTTGATTGTCCGGGTGGAGAGGATCAAGACGCAAATAGATGAACTTTAGGGTATTGAATTGCCCAAAAATCCCTTTTTGAAGCTTGCACTCTCTGCTGAATAGAGAAGTGCGGGTTTCGGGAGAGTGGAAATGGGCAATATTTTTCAGACAGAAGAACAAAAGAACATATTTATTTCCTCTCTTTTGTCTTTTTGTTCTTCTGTCTGAAAAATAAATCTGCATCATCTGCGTCTGAAAAATGGTGTATAGTCTGTTCCAATACACCCGTTTTTAGCATAAGATGTCATTTGGGAATCGTTGAGAATCCCAGTTTCTCCAGTCCTTTCTGCACATCCGGATGACTCATGAAGAGCTTCCACAGCAGCCCCGACCGGTAATTCTCAATCATCACGGCTATCGGGCCCTGGTCGATGGCGAGGTAGCGTCGGGGATACCAGTTGTCCGTCTGGCTGAAGGCATCATAGAAGCCATAGGGTCCGAAGACTTTATCGCCCATCTCGTAGAGATGCCGCATCACCTGCAGCGACTGTTCCGGGGTATAGACGATGGATGACAAGGCGGCAGTTGGAGAGATGACTCCCTGGTCGTCGCGTTCGTTGGGAGCGTGGGCGGCATATCCGTTGACGGAGTAGCTGGCTGTCAGTCCCCAGCAGTCGGGCCCGAAACCTTTGTAGTGCTTGGGGTTGCGGACACAGTAGGCACGGTTCACAAGCGTCAGGTTACGCATCTCGTCGAAGTAGTTGGCGCAGTATTCATCCTTCAGCCCGATGGGGTCGAGGCCGAGGAACGAGTATTGTGCCCAGAAGAGCGGTCCGGCTTCTGTGCCTTGATAGCGCAGATGCAACTCGATATTCTCCACTTTATGAGGGTCTACAATGGCCCCGTTCTGCGCCCAGCCCTCGTGATAGACTGCTGCAGGCACGCCGTGGGTAGGCGAGGCGGCGGCAAGGATATACATGATGAGGCATTCGTTGTAACCGTGTACGGGAAAGTTCATTTCCCAACCGTATTCCGGACTCCAGTGCCAATAGAGCACGTTCTGGCCGTTCTGGCGGTAGAAGTTCCAGTCCACTTCGCGCCACAGCTTGTCGATGCGGGCGGCGAGGGCTTGCTCGGCGGGCGAACCGTCGATGTAGTACTGGTGGACGGAGAGCAGCGCCTGCATGATGAAGGCTGTTTCTACCAGGTCGCCGCCATTGTCTTTCTGCCCGAAGGGTTTCACCTTGCCCGTATCGCCATACCACCAGTGTGGGTAGGCACCGTGGAAACGGTCAGCGGTTTCGAGGAAGGAGACGATTTTCTCCATTCGTTCCAGCCCTTCCTGGCGGGTGACATAGCCGCGGTCTATACCGGCAAGTATGGCCATGATGCCGAAGCCGCTTCCGCCGGACGTGATTACGTTCTGGTCGTTCTCCGGATAGACACCGTCCATGTGGATGCGTTCGCGTGCCAGTCCGCTGTTGGGCTCGGCACCTTCCCAGAAGTAGTTGAAGGTGCGACGCTGCACGGTGTCCATCAGGGCATCGTCGCTCAGCCGGTCTTCTTTGGCGGCGGGGCTTTTGCATTGCGTGAAACCGAGCAACAGCAGGAACAATAATAAACTGTATTGTATTTTCATTGTACCAATGCTTACTTGTTTTTTTATCATTTACTTATCTATATTCATTGCACGGTCAATTCAACAAGTATAGGACAGTGGTCAGAAAGATAGCTGTTCTCTGGTTTGTCTTGGATAACGCGGTAGCGGTCTATCTTTGCGCCTTTGGTCACGAAGACATAGTCCAGCAGTACGCGTTCCTCCACCGGCAGGCGGCCGAAGTCATGGAAAGACCAGGACGGGCCGTAGGTGACGGCAGCTGTCTTTGCAGCATTTTCCATTCCTCCCTTTTCCAGCGTTTGCAGAGGTTCTTCACCAGGCGTACAGTTAAAGTCACCGGTGATGATGGCGGGCATGCCCGGTGCTATCTCCTTGATTTTGTCGAGAATGAGTTGCACGCCCTCTTTGCGGGCTGTCTTTCCGTCGTTGTCCAGATGGGTGTTGAAATATACAAACTTTTGTCCGTTGTTCTTTTCCTGCAGTATCGCCCAGGTGGTGACACGGTTGTAGGAAGCGTCCCAGCCCTTGATGCCGATAGTTTCGGGTTGCTCGCTGAGGGAGAAATTACCGTATTCCACCAGTGTAAATCGGTCGGTCCGGAAGAATATCGGGCAGTATTCGCCTGCTTCCTTGCCGTCGTCGCGCCCCACACCGAGTGCTGTGTATTGCGGCAGCCCGCGTTTTAGGTCTTCCATTTGGTTGTGAAGCACTTCCTGCATGCCCAGCAAGTCGGGGCTGTAGTAGGCTATCATACGGCAGGCGTCACCCTTGCGGTAATTCCAGTTGTTTACACTGTCCGAAGGAATATCCAGGCGGACATTGAACGTCATCACTTCCAGCGGCTGTCCGTTCTGTGCGGAGGGCTGGCTCTTGCAGCTGCCAAGGAGCAGAATGCTGCAAAAACAAAGGAGTAAAGTAGTATATCTCATGTTTTCTTGTTTTTAGAGTGCAATATTAAATATTTTATTTTATTTCAGTGTCAGTCGGGCTGTCTTTTCTGCCTGGCTGCTGCCACCTATCATCACATCGAAATCTCCCGGCTCGGCCACGTGGTTGAGGTCGTAGTCGTAGAAGCGGAGCAGCTCAGGGGTAATCTTGAAGGATACGGTCTTACTTTCGCCCGCTTTCAGGAACACCTTTTCAAAGCCTTTCAGCTCGCGTACGGGGCGGGTAATGCTGCCTACGAGGTCGCGGATATAGAGCTGCACGACTTCTGCGCCGTCACGCTTACCGGTATTGGTCACGGTGACTACGGCAGTGGTGGAGCCATTTTGTCCCATGACCGGGGTACTGAGGGCGATGTCGCTGTACTGGAAAGTGGTGTATGAGAGTCCGTATCCGAAGGGATACAGCGGTTCATTGTCCACATCCAGATAGTTGCTGCGGAACTTCTCGAACCAATTGCCGGCAGCCAGCGGGCGACCGGTATTCTTGTGGTTATAGAATAAAGGTATCTGCCCCACGTTCTTCGGGAAAGTCATGGTCAGCTTACCGCTTGGGTTCACGTCGCCGAACAGTACGTCGCCGATGGCGTATGCCGCTTCACTGCCACCGAACCATACGTTCAAGATAGCGGGCACATGTTCCTGCTCCCAGGTGAGCGTCAGCGGCCGGCCGGTGAAGAGGGTTAGTACAACGGGCTTTCCGGTCTTCAGCAAGGCTTCCAGCAGGGTGCGTTGCACGTCGGGGATATCGAGGTCGGTACGGCTGGAGCTTTCACCGCTCATTTCGGAAGACTCGCCCAGGGCGGCTACAATCACGTCGGCACCGGAGGCCACCTTCAAAGCTTCGTCCAGCAGTTCCTTATCCGTACGGTTGTCCCGGCCCAGCGATCGGCCGAATAGGGTGGCGCGTTCCTCGTAGGCTACATCACCGATGAGGTTGCTGCCTTTGGCGTAGGTGATGTTCACCCGGCCGGCTGTCATTTCTTTCAATCCTTCGTACAGAGAGGGATAGTCGTCCAGGCGTGCGGCAACACTCCAGGTACCGGGCATGTTGCTGCGGGTATTGCCCAGGGGGCCGATGACGGCGACGGTGCCTTGCTTCTCCAAAGGAAGGACGGGACGAGAAGACTTCTTGCCTTGTCCCTCAAAAGGTTCGTTTTTCAGCAGCACAAAGCTTTCGGCGGCAATCCGGCGTGCGGCGTCGCGGTGCTCGCGCGTGAAGATGTCGCGTGCGGGACGGCTGAGGTCGCAGTATTTGTAAGGGTCATCGAACAGCCCTAACTTGTATTTCGCTTCAAGGATGCGGCGGCAGGCTGCATCCAGCGTCTTCATGGTTATTTTGCCTTCGGTGAGCGACTTTTTCAACGTGCCCACGAAACCTTCGCTCACCATATCCATGTCCACACCGGCGTTGAGCGCACGAGCGGAAACGGTCTGCAGGTTGCCGATTCCGTGTTCCACCATTTCGGAGATACCGGTAAAGTCGGTCACCACAAAACCGTTGAAGCCCCATTGTTTGCGCAGCACGTTTGTCATCAGCCAGCGGTTGGCGGTGGCGGGCACGCCGTCCACTTCGTTGAAGGAGGCCATCACACTACCCACTCCGGCGCGGACGG
This sequence comes from Bacteroides sp. D20, assembly GCF_003436255.1. NCBI lineage: Bacteria > Pseudomonadati > Bacteroidota > Bacteroidia > Bacteroidales > Bacteroidaceae > Bacteroides > Bacteroides sp. D20. Next base: position 153,236 of record NZ_QSOO01000006.1, read on the forward strand.
CTGCTTCATAGGGGTACATGTATTCGTTGAACATGCGGTTGCGGCTCATGTCTACGGTGTTGTAGTCGCGTCCGGCTTCTCCGGCACCGTACAGTGCGAAGTGCTTGACGCATGCCATGATTTCGTCGTTCCGTGTCAGTTGGTCGTTCAGGTCTTTTCCCTGATACCCCAACACCATGGCGCGGGCGATGGCGCCTCCGAGGAACGGGTCTTCGCCCGAACCTTCGGATACACGTCCCCAGCGCGGGTCACGACTGATGTCCACCATCGGGCTGAAGGTCCATGAGATGCCGTCGGCACTGGCTTCGATGGCGGCGATGCGGGCAGACTGCCCGATGGCTGCCATGTCCCACGTGCAGGAGAGGCCGAGGGGGATGGGGAAGATGGTCTCATAGCCATGTATCACATCCATGCCGAACAGCAGGGGGATGCCCAGGCGGGAGTTCTCTACGGCCAGTTTCTGTACGTCGCGTATCTTGGCCACTCCTTTCAGATTGAAAAGCCCTCCCACGAGCCCCTGCTCAATCTTCTTGGCCACGTCGCTGCTCTTTGCCTGACCGGTGGTGATTTCTCCGGTCACGGGCAGGTTGAGCTGGCCGATTTTCTCTTCCACAGTCATCCGGCGCATCAGTGCGTCGATGAAGCGGTCCATGTCCTGCGGAGACTTCTGCGCCTGCACGGTGACGCCTATTAAAGCGGTCGCGAGCAGCAGACTTGTTCTCTTGAAAATTTTCTTCATATTCATATTGAATTAATTGTTTGTAAGTATGTTCCCTTCATTGTTTTTAGATTGCCGTCACTCTATTGCAGTAGTGCTATGACTTCTTTGCAACGGTGCTGCAATTTCTCTGCAGTGATACTGCAAACGGTTTGCAGCGCTACTGCAACTGCTTTGCAGCGACACTGCAACTGTTGTGCAGTGCTACTGCAACACCTTTGCAGTGCCACTGCAAAAAGTTTGCAGCTCTTTGCAGTAGCAATGCTTTGATTGCAAGTAAGTTATGAAACAGACCTTTTGCCATTGATTGGGCCGGCTGTTTCCTTTGGCCGGGTATCAATAGTCGGGGTTCTGCACCAGTACTCCGTTCGATTTGTCTATCTCTGTCTGGGGCAGAGGCAGCAGCGCATTCTTGTCCTGGTAATTCTTTCCGGCAGCTTGCAGCACTTCTTTGGCAATGCCCCAGCGCACGAGGTCGTAGAAGCGGTCGGGTTCCAGTGCCAGCTCTACGCGGCGTTCGTGGCGAATGGCGTCACGCAGCACAGACTGGCTGGCAGATTCTACCTTCGGAAGCACGTCTGCCAGTGTGCCGCGGGCATGGGCGCGTACTTGTTCCAGATACCCGGCGGCTTCGCCCGTTAGCCCTTTCTCGTTGGCGGCTTCGGCAGCCATCAGTAACACGTCCGGGTAGCGGATGAGGCGGATGTTTACCCAGAAACCCATGCGGGTGTACTTGCGGCGCAGTGTCGGGTCCGTGTAGGCCTTCTTGTTGAAGTAGGCACCCATGGCGGTGGATACGGGTGACTCGCCATAAGGCTGGTTGGTATTCTCCGGTGTGATGGGCTCGTCCGTGCTGCGGCGGAAGTAGAGCAATGTGGCGTTCCGGCGCGGGTCGCCCGGTTCAAAAGCTTCTCCCATCAGTTTGGTGGCCATGTGCCAGCCCCATCCCAGGTCCCACTCGCCGGCTCCGCGCACCCCTTGCACCTGGCAGAACTGGCTGCCGATGCTGGCGTCCTCTTTCATGGCATCGGTGGCTTCGCATTGCAGTTCGAAGATGCTCTCACCGCAATTCTCCCCTTCTACGGTGAAGACTTTGTCGACCGGTGTATTCAGGTTGTAGATGCCCGATTTTATCACTTCGGTGGAGGCTGTGTACATATTGTCCCAATCGTTTCGCATCATATAGGTGCGTGCGTGCAGGGAGCGTGCGGCGCCCCAGGTCAGCCGTCCCGTGTAGTCGCTGTCCCACCGCAGGGGCAGGCATTCTTCGGCTTCGGTCAGGTCTTTGTCAATCTGTTCGTATATCTTTTCCGCCGTGGTCTTGGGCACGTTGGCATCGGAGGCTTCCACTACCTTGATGGTGACCAGCGGCACTTCGCCAAAGGCGCGTACCAGGTTGAAGTAGCACCAGGCACGGAAGAAGAGCGCTTCGCCGCGGTTGCGGATGGCTTCGGTGTCGTCCTTGTGTCCGCTCTTCTCAATGTCGTCCAGGATTTCGTTGCACTGGTAGATGATTTTGTAGTTCTGTCCCCAATAGGCGCTGAGCGGCCCGTTGGAGGCAGTGTATTCGAAGTCGTCCCACATGGCGGCCTCGTTGCTGCCGTCGCCGGCGTCACTGCCTTTCTCGGAGTCTTCGCTGCGCACCATGTGCACCATAAAAGCTGGAATACCGGCAGTGATGTCGTACGAGCGCATCAGGTAGTAGACGTTGAATATCTTCCCGCCTACAAGGGCGTTGGGAGAGTCATCTTCCGTGAACTGCCCCAGCGGATCGCGGTCCAGGAAGTCGTTGCAGGATGTCAGTGAGAGGGCTGTTGCACCCACCAGCAATGTAAATATGTATTTTATCAGTTTCATAAATTTATATTTTTCATTCCCCGTTCCCTTTGAAGGAGTCGGGGGAGGTTTGAAGTTACTCTTTCTTATTTAGGGGAGGGCTTTTAGAACGTCAGATTAAATCCGAACGTATAAATCGCCGGCATCGGATAACTGCCGTCGTCCACCCCGAAAGCGATGGCCGAGCCGCCCAGTTCCGGGGTATATCCGGTGTTGTGCTTCCAGGTCTTCAGGTTCTGTATGTTCACGTAGAGCTTCAGTGCCTGCATGCCTATCTTCGAAATCAGCGCCTTGTCGAAGTTGTACGCCAGCGACACGTTGCGGATGCGGAAGAAGGAGCCGTCCTCTATGTAATACTCGGAGTTCAGATTGTTGATGGTATGCTTGGTGTTCAGCAGTGGCTGGGTGTTGCTGGTCCCTTCGCCGTGCCAGCGGTCCATGCGTTGCTCCATGAAGTTGAACTGGCTCCAGTTGTAGTTGTCCCACGTGCGGTAAATCTGATTGCCGCCCTGCCCCATCATGTCAACGGCAAGCTCCCAGTTCTTGTAACCCAGTCCGAGCGTGAAGCCGTAGGTGATGTCGGGGGTGGGGTTACCAATCATCGTACGGTCTGCCGTGGTGATTTCTCCGTCACCGTTCACGTCGCGGAATTTCAGGTCGCCCGGGGTGACGGTTGCCAGTGTGTTCTTGGGAGAGTGCTCAATCTCCTCCTGGGTCTGGTAGACGCCTTCCACCTTGTAGCCGTAGAAGTAGCCGATGGGGTATCCTGCCATTGTGTAGCTCTGCTGCTTGTCTCCGGCTATGATGGAGTAGCCTTCCTGCACGAGGCTCAGTACCTTGTTCTTGATGGTGGCAAGGTTCATCCCCACGTTGTAGTTCCAGTCGCCTATCCGGTCGCGCCAGCTCAGGGCCAGCTCTACGCCCGAATTCTCGATGGAGCCGAGATTGCCGATACCCGGTACGGTTCCGGAGATGCCCGGCACTTCGGCCAGCAGGTCTTTGGTTTTCTTCTTGTAGTACACGCCTTCAAAGTGCAGGCGGTTGCGGAGGAAGTTGGCTTCTGCACCGGCTTCCCAGGCTTCCACCTTCTCCCAGCGCAGTTTGGGGTTGGGCAGGTAGGCAAGCTGGTAGCCCGGATAGATGGCGGACGGGGTGCCGAACACGGCAGAGTAGGCATTCGTCAGTAACGGTTCGGCGGGATAGGCGCGGTCCAGGTTTTGGTTACCCAGTGTGCCCCATGAGCCTTTCAGTTTCAGCATGTCCAGCCAGGTGATGTCCTTCATCCATGCCTCCTCGCTCATCAGCCAGCCCAGGCCGACGGAGTAGAAGTTCTGCCATTGGTTGCCGGTGTAGGAAAAGGCGGAAGAGCCGTCCCGGCGGTAGGAGCCGTTGAACAGGTACTTGCCCTTGTAGTTGTAGAGGATACGTGCCAGTACGGACACGGTGGAACGTTCCCACTGCGTGCTGCCGTTGGTGGCGGTGGCTGCGTCACCGATGCTGACGTACCATTTGTCGGGATTGTCCGGAATGACCAGGCCTACCCCTTGGGTACGGGCGCCGTTCAGATTCTCGAGCTTGTTGTAGTAGGTAGTAAAACCGGCGGTGGCCGTCAGGCTGTGGTCGCCCCAGGAGTTGGTGTAGGTCAGCAGATAGTCGCTCTGTACCTTCATTTCAGTCTCTTTGGCTTGGGACACTCCGGTCTTGCCGTTGCCCAGCGTGGCTATGTCTCCTTCGACGCTTGCGTCATATACCTGGATAACCGGGGTGTATGTCCGTGTGCTGTTCGAGGCATAGTCCAGGGAGAACATGGCCTTGAACTGGAAGTGTTTTAGGAAATCCCATTGACCGTACACGTTGCCCGAGCCACGGTAGTTCTCGGCTTTCGTGGTATTCGCCTTCAGGTCCACGTCCACCATCGGGTTGTTCATCTGCGCCTTCTGGAATCCGGGCAGTGAAGTGTAGAGGCCGTACTCGGAGTTGAATACATGCGCCACCGGAGCTGCGCGCAGGGCTGTAGCCACACTCTTCGTGTCGGCGGGCAGCATGCGTGCCCCGTTGAATTGGAAACCTACCTTGAGGTTGTCCGTCACTTTATAGTCGTTGCTGATGTTCAGCGTGATTTTGCTGTACTTCTCGTGCTTGATGTTGCCTTGCTCGTAAGCATAGCCCGCACCGAGATAGAAGCTGTTCTTGTCCGAGGCACCCGTGATGCTGATGTTGTTGTTGGTGATGAACCCAGTCTGGAAGATTTCATCCTGCCAGTTGGTGTTTCCCGTCCAGTCCGAGAAGTTGTATTCCGGGTTGCCTTCATTCCTCAACTGTTCGTTGTACAGCAGTTTGAAGCCTTCGGCATCCGTCAGTGCAATTTTGTCGGTGATGGACTTGAAACCGAACGAGCCGTTGATATTGACGCGTGTCTGTCCCTCTTTCGCCTTCTTGGTGGTGATGATAATCACGCCGTTGGCACCGCGCACACCGAAGATGGCGAGCGACGACGGGTCTTTCAGTATCTCCATGGATTCGATGTCCTGCGGATTCAGGAAGTTGATGTTGTCGTTGAACAGTCCGTCCACCACATAGAGTGGCTTGTAGCCGTTGATGGAGTTTGTTCCGCGTACACGGATTTCCGGGTCGGAGCCTGCCTTGCCGGAGTTTATCACCTGCACGCCGGCAATCTTTCCTTGCAGTGCGGATACGGGGTTGACCACCGGCTTGTTGGCGATTTCGTCGCCTTTAATGTTGGTGATGGAGCCCGTAAGGTCTCGCTTCTTGGCGCTGCCATAACCGATGACAACGGTTTCGGCCAGCATCTGCGAGTCGTCTTTCATCTGGACGTTGATTACCGACTGGCTGCCTACCTTGACAGCTTGCTTCACCATGCCTACATAGGAAAAATCCAATGTGTTCTCCGGGGTGGCCTGGATGGAGTACCGGCCGTCTATGTCGGTAATCACGCCATTGGAGGTTCCCTGCACCAATACGGTGGCACCAATCAGCGGGTCACCCAGGGCATCGGTCACGGTACCGGTTACTGTTTTCTCCTGCGCCGATGCAGCGACACTTGCCAGCAGGCACACCGTCAGAAATAGGTTTCTCAGTCTTCCGGTTTTCTTCTTGGGAAGGTTTAGGTTCTTCTTCATTACATTGATTTTTTAGTGGATAAATCATTCAGTTTCTCCTCTGAACAATCAAAATGCAAAAAAGATTTGGTGACGGTGTTAAAAAAGGGCAGCCCGGTTTTCGCGGACTGCCCTCTTACCTAAAAGCAAAACTATACCTATTTCAACTCAAAACTCGTAGTCTTTACATCGCGGCTGTTGGGTCCAATCATTACATGGAACTCGCCGGGTTCGTATACATACTGTATGTCGTAGTTGTAGAACTTCAGCAATTCGGGGGTAATGGTGAAGGTCACCTGCTTGCTTTCGCCTTTTTTCAGGTGGATGCGCTCGAAGCCTTTCAGCTCTTTCACGGGGCGGGTAATGCTGCCCACCAAGTCGCGGATATAGAGCTGTACGATTTCATCTGCATCGTAGTTACCCGTATTGGTTACGGTTACGGAAGCGGTCAGCTTGCCGTCCGCATTCAGTTGCTTGGAGCTGAGCGTGATGTCACTGTACTGGAAGGTGGTGTAGCTCAAGCCATAGCCGAAAGGATACAGCGGGTCGTTGCTCACATCCAGGTAGTTGCTGCGGAACTTCTCGAACCATTTGCCTTCTTTCAGAGGACGGCCGGTATTCTTGTGGTTGTATGCCATAGGCAACTGGCCCACATTCTGCGGGAAAGTGGTGGTCAGCTTACCGCTGGGGCAAACGTCTCCGAACACTACGTCGGCAATGGCGTCTGCAGCTTCACTACCTCCGAACCATACATTCAGGATGGCAGGAACATTTTCATTCTCCCAAGTCAGCACTACGGGACGTCCGGAGAACAATACCAATACTACGGGTTTGCCCGTTTTCAGCAATGCTTCCAGCAGGTGGCGCTGTGCGTCCGGCATTTCCAGTTCGGAACGGCTACTGCTCTCACCACTCATCTCGGAGGACTCGCCGAGGGCGGCTACAATGACATCGGCTTGTGCGGCTACTTTCAGGGCTTCGTCCAGCAGTTCTTGGTCATTGCCACGGGGCAGTTCACGGCCGAACATCGTGGCGCGTGTCTGGTAGTCGGCATCGTACATCAGGTTGCTGCCTTGTGCATAGAGAATGTTGGCCTTGGAGCCGACAGAATTCTTGAAACCTTCCAGCAGGGTGCTGTATTTGTCTGCTGTGGCTGCCACACTCCAAGTGCCCGGCATGTTGGCACGGGTGTTGGCAAGCGGGCCAATCAAGGCGATATTGCCTTTGCGTTGCAAGGGCAGCAGATTGTCCTGGTTCTTCAGCAGTACGAATGTCTCTGTGGCAATCTGGCGGGCGATGGAACGGTGTTCGGGAGTGAACACTTCTTTTTCGGCACGCTTCACGTCGCAGTATTTATACGGATTGGCAAACAGTCCCAGCTTGTATTTGGCTTCTAGGATGCGTCGGCAGGCTTTGTCAATGTCGGCCTCAGTCACTTTGCCTTCTTTCAGGGATTTTTCCAGTGTGCCGATAAATCCGTCGGCTACCATGTCCATGTCTGTTCCGGCGGTCAAGGCACGTGCGGATACTTCCTGCAGGTCGCCGATTCCGTGGTCTATCATTTCGGAGATGGCTGTATAGTCTGTCACCACGAAGCCGTCGAAGCCCCATTGGTTGCGCAGTACGTCGGTCAGCAGCCAGTGGTTGGCAGTGGCGGGTACTCCGTCAATTTCATTGAAGGAGGTCATTGCGCTACCCACACCGGCTTCTACGGCAGCCTTGTAGGGAGGGAAGTATTCGTTGAACATACGGTTGCGGCTCATATCCACCGTGTTGTAGTCGCGGCCGGCTTCTCCGGCACCATACAGTGCGAAGTGCTTTACGCAAGCCATTATCTCGTTGTTGGCACTCATATCCTTGCCCTGATAACCGCGAATCATGGCTTGTGCAATGGCTGAACCCAGGAAGGGGTCTTCACCGTTGCCTTCTGATACACGTCCCCAACGGGCATCGCGGCAGATGTCCACCATCGGGCTGAACGTCCAGCAGATACCGTCTGCACTCGACTCAATGGCGGCGATACGGGCCGATTTCTCTATAGCCTCCATGTCCCAACTGCACGAGAGTGCCAAGGGGATGGGGAATACCGTTTCGTAACCGTGAATCACGTCCATACCGAACAGCAAGGGGATGCCCAGGCGGCTGTTCTCTACGGCAAGTTTCTGCACTTCGCGGATGTTCTTCACGCCTTTCAGGTTGAACAGACCTCCGACTTCACCGTTGCGGATTTTACCGGCAACGTCGCTGCTCTTGGCTTGTCCGGTGACGATGTTTCCCGTTACCGGCAGGTTGAGCTGACCGATTTTCTCGTGCAGCGTCATTTTGCCCATCAGCTCCGTAATGAATTTATCCATCTCCTGCGGATTGCCTTGGGATGTGTTTTCTTTGGGCGTTGCCGTCACGGTGAGGGCAGAGAAAGCCAAGGCTGCTAATAATGTGTATTTCTTCATATGATATAATTTTGATTATCCCCTCCGGCCCCCTGAAGGGGGAGGGGAATAGTGATATAGAAATTCAACTTAAGCTTAGCTGCTCCATCATGTCGCATACTAACTTCAATCGTAAATCCCTAAGCCTTAAATCCCAGCTTCTGCAATCCTTCCTGAACCTCGGGACAGCTCATGAAGAGTTTCCACAACAAGCCGGAACGATAGTTCTCAATCATCGGGGCAATGGTGCATTGGTCGATGGCAAGATAGCGGGGTACCGTCCAGTCACTTCCCTCGGAGAAGGCATCGTAGAATCCGTACTTGCCCCAAATCCAGTCGCCTTTGGAATAGAAATACTTCAGTGCACGCATGGATTCCTCCGGTGTGTAGGGAAAACTGGACAAGGCTGCTGTCGGTGTGATGACACCATGGTCGTTGTCGCCCGGGCAGTGGGCTGCATAGCCTTTGGTAGAGTAGCTGGCGGTCAGTCCCCAGCAGTCCTCGCCGTAACCTTTGTATTGTTTGGGATTCTCCACGCAGTAGCGGTAGTTGGAGAGGGCATGGTTGCGCACCACGTTCCAGTAGTTGGCATAGCGGTCGCTCAGGTTGCGCGGGTCCAGACCGATGTGCGAGTATTGTGCCCAGAACAAGGGACCGCCCAGTTTCTCGGCTCCGTTGTGTTTCAATTCCAAAGGCAGGCCGTAGGGGGCAGAGTCGGACTTGATGCCGCCGCCGCGTGCCCAGCCGTTGTGGTAGGCTGAAGCCGGAACGGGATAAGTGGGGGAGGAGGCTGCGAGCACATACACAATCAATGCTTCGTTGTAGCCTTCCAGCGGGAAGTTCATTTCCCAGTTGTATTCGGGAGACCAGTGCCAGTAGATGACATCCTTGCCATTCTGATACCAGCTGAACTCCATCTCTTTCCACAATTGGTCAATCTTCTCTACCAGCGCCTTTTCCTGCTCGTTGCCGTCGCGGAAGTATTGGCGTACGCAAAGCAAGCTTTGCATCAGGAAGCAGCTTTCCACCAAGTCTCCGCCGTTATCTTTTTGTCCGAAAGGTTTCACCTTGCCGGTAGGGCCGTACAACCAATGGGGCCATACGCCGTGGAAGCGGTCGGCGCGTTTCAGGTAATCGGCAATCTTGGTCAGGCGCTTCACGCCTTCTTCCCTGGGGATGAAGCCGCGTTCGATGCCTACCAGCAGTCCGGCTATACCAAATCCGCTGCCGCCGGTGGTGACAACATTCTGGTCCTTTTCGGGATAATCCCCATCCAGGTGGATGCGTTCGCGTGCCAGTCCGGAGGTCGGTTCCGCACCGTCCCACATGTAGTTCAAATGTACCTTCTGGATGTAATCAAGCATTTCGTCATCCGAAGCGAATGATTCGGGACGTACTTCCTCTGTGTCGGGCTTTTCCTCTTTTCCGTTCTCTTTCCCGTTTTCCTTCAAGTCGGAAGAGCAGGATGCACAGCCCGCCAATGTGGAAATCAGGAACAAAGCCAGCACATGTATCATTATTGGTTTTTTCATATCTTTATTTCTTGTGTTTAATTTTTTGTCATCTTGCACAATGGCGAACGGCCGTTTTCGTTCAGCGCCTCGATAGTGAAGTAATAGTCCGTGTCCGCATCCAGTCCGCGGAAGTCATATTCCGTCTGTCCCAGTACCGTGATGGCATTGTACATCTTGCCTTCGGCGGTGCCGTAGTAGATGTTGTAGCCATAGGCGCTTGCTTCGGGTTGCCAGGAGATAAGGGCATTCCGGCGGTCTTTCCTGTCACGTTTCACAGTCAGTCCTTTCACGGCTTGCGGGACATCGCCGTCACCGTTCCCGAAGACGCGGAAGCCGGACAAGGCGACATTTCCCGTAGGCATGTGCACATTCTCGTATTTCAGATAACGGGCACGCAACGGCTCGTTGAGCTCGATGTAGTCGTGCGGACAATCCTTGTCACTGTCGCTCTTGTCTATGACCAATGTCCATTCTTTTCCGTCTTCGGAAGCAAAAATACGGTATTGGTGATAAATATCCATGGCACGGTTGTATTGAACCGCTTTATGGTCGTAGAAGTTCAACTGCACGGCACGTACATTCTTTGTACTGCCCAGGTCTATCCCGGCCCATTCGCCGGGGTTGCCGGAACGGGCTGCCCAGTAGGTGCGCATACTTTCGTCCGTCAGGTTGGAAGCTGCATGGATGCTATCCGTAGATGATACCTCCACCGGTTTGCCGTAGGACAGAAGCATCCATCCCGTGAAACGCTCTGCAGGGTTCTTTACGTCCATCGGTTCTGCCCAGTTGGGATAATCGCCGAAGGCAGTAGACGAATACATGACACCATCCTTGTCGAAAGCCACCGGATAAAGACCGATGCGGCGTTCGAACTTGTACTTCAGGGAGAGCATGCAGGTGGCCACGTGCCAGTAATTGCCTTTCACGTCGCAGAACGTGCCTCCATGACCGGCACCTTGCACATAACCGCCCGGCTTGTAGCACATCGGGTTATGCTTCTGGTAGACAAACGGGCCCAGCGGGGAATCCGAAACATATACGCCATCGGCATAGACTTTGAATTCAGTGCCCGGAGCACCATATTGGAAATAATATTTGCCATTGTGTTTGGTCATGTAAGCGCCCTCTGTGAATGGGCGGAGCGTCACCTCGTCATCGTTGTTCATTCCGAAACGTTCCCAGCCGTGTTCTTCCGGGCGGAGCATCATCACGTCGTGAATCTTGCTGATGGGATAGAAATCATTCCGGTCCAGTTCCACCGCCTTTAGCGGATATTCATTGCTGGAGCCATAATACATATACAGTCTGCCGTCATCGTCCAGAAACATGCAGGGGTCCCATGTGGGAAGCACATTCTTTTCGATGGCACGTTTGAAACGTCCCGTTTTGGGGTGTGTGCTGTACCACACGGCAAGGCCTTCGTAGGTGGAGCCGGTATAGAACAGCGTGTCACCGCTTACATAGGCTGCCGGCGCGCACTGGTCGTCGTCCGTAGGCTTGCGTTGGAAGCCGGCAGGAACGAAATCCCAATCCACCAGGTTCCTGGAATAGTGAAAACCGCCCTGGTTGGTGGAGAACAGAAAGTATTCTCCCTTGTATTCCACCGCCATCGGGTCGGCAGAGGAACGGAACGAACCGTTGGGACGCACATTGTTGTTGAAAGGCTCGAAGTTATAACTGATGTTCATCGGATTGCAGAAGGTGCGCGACAGAGGCGCCTGCGGGTCATACCACCGGGTCGCCTGGGCGGGACGGCGGATTGCGGTTGCCTTGTGTACCTCTTCTTCCATCACTACCTCAATATCGGTTTCATCCAGTGCCAGGATTCTGTTCACTATCTTTTTCCCGGGATAGTAGACATACAGGTGCACGTCGTTCTTCGCTCCTTTGATGGCAAAGCTGCCGTCGTGGGCAGTGGTATTGTGCATGGGACTTGCGAAGAACATGACTGTGGCGCCTGCGAGTGGCTGGCGGTTGGTGTCCAGTACGTGTCCTTTTACGATACGGTCTTGGGTTACAGTGATGTAATAGTCACTGACTTGCCCCTTCACCACTTTGATGGAATCGTCAGGGGTTGCCTTTGCCGCCAGAGCGGCAAAGGCTATTCCACAACTGATTAGGAATCTTTTTACCATATTGGAGCGGATTTATTCGGCAATTCCGTCAATGGGTTCCAGCTTCAGGTCGGGAAGGTCGTCCAACTGGTTGGCCGGTATGGGCCAATAAGTCTTTTCTGCTGTCCATCCTTTGGGACCGAGTACGGTGGCGGCATCGCCGGTACGCACCAAGTCCACATAACGGGCACACCATTCGCCGCAAAGCTCCATCCGGCGTTCGTCCATCACGTCTTTCAGGGTAACACCGGTTTTGGTGCTCATGCCTGCACGCCGGCGCACTTCGTTGTAGCCTGCGTCTCCATCCTTGCCCAGTCTGACTTTGGCTTCGGAGTTCATCAGCAGCACTTCGGCATAGCGGATGATACGCACATTGTTGTTGGCTCCGTAGGTCGTACGTGGAAGAGTCATCTGATTGTAGGGAAGGTAACCTTTGCCGTTCCAACAGTCGGTCTTGGTGGCCGATGTGGGACCTACCTGCCAACCCTCGCGTGTCTTGCTCAGGGCTTTCAGGAAAGAAGTCTCGGCACGCACACCTTCGCCACGGGCTTCGGCCCATGCCACGAACTCGGGTTCGTAGCCGATGAAGTTCCAGCCGCCTATGGACTTGGCTCCTTCGGCCTGCTTGTAGCTGATGGTGCCATCTGCGTTCACTACTTCAACATACTTCTCTGCCATGTTCGGACCCTGGAAGTTGAACCACTGGTCTACGCCCAGATAATCGCCCGAACCATTGCCGTAGTCCGTCACCTGGCATTCGAACAAAGACTCGTCACACAACTTTCCGGGAATCTTGAACAGTTGGTAGAAGTCATCGTAGAGACGGAATCCGCCATTCTTGATGATGTCGTCGGTCAGAGTCTCCACTTGGGCATAGTCTCCTTTCAGCAGATAGACGCGGGCGGCAAGTGCTTGGGCGGTGAAGGCTGTCACGGCTCCCTTGTGCTCCATCTGGTTGGGACGCATGCGGGGCAGTTTTCCGATGGCATAGTTCAAATCTTCCAGCATATAATTATATACGGCGTCTACGGTAGAACGGCGGAAATCGGTCTGCAGGTTGTCACGGTAGATGACGGTGGGGCCGAAGTTGGTCACCAGGCAGTAGTAGGCCCATGCGCGGATGGTACGCACTTCGCCGCAATAGGATTCGTAGGTCTTGTAGTCTTCGCTTCCTGCTGCAAGGTGTTCGGCATAGCTGTCGAGGCTTTGCAGGGCGGCATTGGTGATGCGGATGATGTCGTAGAAGTTCATCCATACCTGGTTCAGCGCCCAGAAGGAGTTGTTATAGTTGAACTTGCGTCCGAAGGTCACGGCATCGCCCTGGTCGTCGGTACGGCCCGACCACACGTCACCGTCGCGGGTGAACATCAATAGTGCGTTGCACCAGTGCATGCCCTGTGTGCGTACTTTGGAGTAGGCACCCACTACGGGTTGGTACATATTGTTCTTGTTGGTAAAGTCTACGCCTTGTTCGGGAACTTTGTTCTCCGGATCGATTTCTATGAAATCGGTGCAAGCGGTGGCTCCTCCCAGCACCATCATGGCGGGAAGTATATATGCGAATGTTTTCTTTAAGAATTTCATTGTTTTACGTTTTAGGGTTTAGAAATCTATTTGCACTCCGAAAGTATAGGTTGAAGTCAGAGGGTATACTTCGGTATCCCAACCTTCGGCATCCGACACTTCAGGTGTGAAGCTGTTGGCCTTGAAGGTAGTGAAGGGGCGGTCGGCCGTCAATGAGAGGCGGAGTCCCGGCATCACGTAGCTGCCTATCTTCAAGTTCTTGAACGAGTAGCCCAGCGTGATGTTCTGGATGCGGAAGTAATCGGAGCTTTCTACGAAATAGGAAGCGTTGTTACTGTCTGATTTGTTCCAGGTTTTGAGAAGAGCCTTGGCCGACGGATGTTCGTTGGTAGAGCCTGCACCCGTCCAGCGGTTCTCATACTGTGCGCGGTCAAAGTTATAGTAGTCGGCTGCATAGCGCAGGGCACGCTTACGGTTCCACAGTTCGCCGCCTGCTTGTCCGTAGGTAGTGAGGCTGAAGTCGAAGTTCTTATAAGAGAATCCGGCATTGAAGCCATAAGTAAAGCTGGGCACGTATGAGCCCAACACCTGCTTGTCGTTTCCGTCTATCACATGGTCGCCGTTCACGTCCTCGTAGATGAAGTCGCCGGGTTCCAGTCCGTTGGCCACGGCGATGGGGTCGGCAGCACATTGTTCAGGAGTCTGGTAGATGCCGATGACCTTGTAGCCATAGAATGAGTTCATCGTCTCGCCCACCATATTCACGGTCTTTCCGCCTTTGATGATTTTCATGTTTCCTTTTAGGCTTTTCACTTCGTTATGCAGATAAGAGAGATTGACGCCGATGTTGTAATTGAAGTCCTGGCCAATCTTGTCGTTCCAGTTCAAGGAGAGGTCGATACCGGTATTCAGAATCTGTCCGTTGTTGCCGGCCAGCAGCTCGCCACTCATCGGGAGCTTGGGTGAAATCACGGCGTTGTCAGTCAGACGGTAGTACCAGTCGATGTCGGCGTTCAAGCGGTTCTTCAGTGTACTGAAGTTGACGCCCACGTTGGTTTCGTTCACTACTTCCCAACCCAGCCAGCTGAAGTTGGTGGTGTTGATGAATCCGTCGATGGCGGTATTGGGACCGAATACGGACTGTACGTTCTGTATGCTTGCGAAGCCTGCACTGGCAGCAATCTTGTCGTTACCCAGCTTACCCCAGCTGGCACGCAGCTTCATGTAGTCGAAGATATTCTGGTTCTTCATAAACGGTTCTTGGGAGATGACCCATGCGGCACCGATGGAGGGGAAGTAGCCCCATTTGTCGTTGTACTTGGACGAGCCGTCGGCACGGAAGGTGAACATCAACATGTACTTGTCGTTGTAGTTGTAATTCAGTCGGGTGAAATAGGAGAGACCGCGGTATTTCCAGCCGTCGTCTTTCACCGTAGCGCCTTCCTTGTTGCCCAGTGCGATGTATTTCCACACGTCCTCACCTTCGGGCACGTTGGTGGCGGTACCTTCGAGCAGGCGGTATTGCTCTTGACGCATGGATGCACCCAGCATACCGGTAAAGGAGTGTTTGCCCCACTTGTCAGTATAAGTGGCCACGTTGTCCCATATATATTTGTAGTAGTTAGTGTTCTTTTTAGTGAGTTCGGTAACCTCTTTCTTCTGGTTGGTGCCTACATAGTAGGTAGGAGTGAACTCAGAACCGCGAATCATTGAGTAGTCGTAGCTGTAGCTACTGCGTATATTCAGCTTGTCGGGGATGAGGTTGAGCTGTGCATAGAAGTTGGTCAGCACTTGGTAGGTCTCGTTCCGGTTGTCGTAATAGTTGGCAGTGGCTACCGGATTGTTGAAGTTGTTGGTCAGGCCCACCTGCTCGGGCGATGTGTACTTCTTAGGGAACACGGCATCGTCGCGGCGGTCATCATACACCGGGATGATAGACGGTGTGTTGTATGCCTGTTGCCATGCGGCATTCTTGGGAAGCTGCTGCTGCGAGTTGCTGAATACGCCGTTGAAGCCTACTTTCAGCCATTTGCGGGCTTCGTAGTCAAGGGCGGCACGGAAGTTCAAGCGGCGGTAGTAGTTTTCCACGTCCATGATACCGTCTTGTGCCAGATAGCTCATGCCGGCAGAGTAGGTCGCTTTTTCCGTACCACCGGAGATATTCAAGCTGTGATTGGTCATCATGGCTGTGCGCAACAGTTCGTCATACCAGTTGGTATCGGCATTGAATTGCAGGTTTTCCATATTGCCTCCGAATTCGGCTACTGACTTTTCGAAAATCGACCGGTAAGCTTCCGGGTTGGCTTCCAACATCATGGTGGCATACTCGTGAGAGTTACACATCTCCAGCAGGTTGGTGGCTTTCTGAATACCTACATAACCGTTATAGGTAATCTTGGCATCCTGGTTGCGGCTTCCTTTCTTGGTGGTGATGATTACAACACCGTTGGCGGCGCGTACACCGTAGATGGCAGATGCGGATGCGTCTTTCAAGATGGTCATGTCCTGAATGTCGGAATTGTTCAGGAAGTTGATGTTGTCGTAGAACATTCCGTCCACTACATAGAGAGGAGAAGTGTCACCGAAGGAACCCATACCACGGATGGTCACTTTAGGACCTTCGCCCGGCGTTCCCGAATTGATGATGTTAACACCCGGTACCTTTCCCTGCAATGCTGCCATCGGGGAGGAGGTAGGAACATTGATAAGTTCTTTCTCTTTGACAACGTCAATCGGGGCCGTCAGGTCTTTCGCCTTGGCCGAACCGTAACCGATAACAACAACTTCTTCCAGTAGTTGTGCATCTTCACGTAGCTTTACATTAATGACGGATTGTCCCGCAGCGCTTATTTCCTGCGGCAACATGCCCAAATAGTTGAATACGAGAGTTGCGTCTTCGGGGACGCCGTTCAGTACATAGTTACCGTCGAGGTCGGTAGCTGCTCCAATAGTAGAGCCTTTTACTACAACCGTGGCTCCAATAATCGGTTCGTTGTTCTGATCAACAACAGTTCCTTTAACTGTCTTTGTTCCTTGTGCCAAAACTGTCAGTGGCAATGAGAACAAAATCATGAATAGAAGAAATAAAGTTTGCCTTCTCATAAACTAAATTTAAGAGTTAATAATTCTGCCGGCAAAGGAAGTAATTACGGTAAGTAAGGCAAAAAAAAACACTACCACGATAATACGTTTAGGGTAAAAATGGGTACCGTTTTACTACGTTTTCGTGTTACTTGTTTCTAATAATCAGTTTGTTATGATTGAATGATTTGTAGCCGCTTTATTTCAAGTCGATGAGAAAATCCACTAATCCCGTTCCGTCGGGGATATCCAGTTTCTTGCGCAAACGGTAGCGTGCTGCCTCTACTCCCCGGATAGTGAGGTTGGTCATTTGCGCAATGTCTTTCGTAGAAAGATTCAGGCGCAGCAGCGCACAAAAACGGAGGTCGGTAGCGGTAAGACTGGGATAACGTTCGCGCAAATTACGGAAGAATTTCTCATGAATCAGGTCGAAATTGTTCTGGAATACATCCCAAAATTCCTGTGTCTCGATGTTTTCGTTGATGAGCTTCAGCAGAGATTCGAGGTTCTTGCGTCCATATTGCCCTTTCACCAGGGACTCTTGTACGACAGTACGAAGTTTCTCCAGGACCTCGTTCTTGGCAAATACACCCAGTGCCATGCTGGCAAGGTCTTTACTCTTTGCCGACAACTCGGCTTCCAGCAATTGCTGTTGCTGCAGAGTTATCAGATGCTCCTGCTCGCGCATCTTGATGTTCTGCTGCACCTGCTCTGCCTCATACTCCTTCCGTTTCTTTTCCATGGCACGGTTGGCGCGCCACTTGGAGAAAAAGTAGACAAGCGCTGTGAGAACTATGAGATAGAGCGCAAAGGCATAATAGGAGAGGTAGAAAGGGCGGGCTATGGCAAAATGATATTCCACCTCACCGATTTTCTGTCCCAAATCATTATAGGCTTCTGCCTGGAATGTGTATTCTCCGTAATCCAGGCTACCGTAGCGGATTTCGGGCTCTTTCAGGTCCGATGTCAGCGCCATGCCTTGTCCTCCTTGCAGGACATAATGGAAATGTACGGACAATTTATTGTAATGCGGCAGGCTTACTGAGAACAGCAAATCCCGGTAATTGCTTTCCAGTTCGACATTTCCAGACAGAGGCAGGCGTTTCTCCTTTTTATCGGAAGAGGAAGCAGTGACCGAGCTCAGTGAGAGGGCGGACTCCAGAGTAGGACTGAGGCTGTCTGTGTTTTTGCTGTAACTGGCGATTCCGTTGTTCAGATTAAAATAGACAACGTCATTGTCGACGAACACATTGTTGTAGTTCTCTATGCATGGAGAATCAAACAGTTCGATGAGGATGCGCTGCTTCACGATGTACTCTCCTTCTGCGTACTCTACCAGTACGTACTCATGTGAACCGGACAGCCAGAAGCGGTCGTTCGTGACGGATACCACAGAATGAGCATTCCTGATATAGGGCAGAATGGCATTCAGCTTTTGGAAGGGGATAATCTGCCGGGTGATGTCGTCATAGGTATAGAAGCCGTTGGGACTGGAAAAGACGATACGTCCTCGCATTTTCATTACTTGGATAGGGCCGATGATATATTCCGAGCCTAAATGGGAGATGTGCCGTACGCTTTTTACAGCCGACAAGTCATCGCTCAAGACTATTTTATAGACTCCCTGATACATGTGTGAAGCCCAGATGACACCGCTTTGGTCCACCTCCAAGTGCATGACCGGTGCAATGAAGCCGTCTATGACATGCGAAAAGGTCCATTGCCCGTTCTTCTTTTTATAGATACGCAAATTGGCGTAGGATGATTCCAACAGTATCTCTTCGCCATAGAGGGTGCACTTTATCAGACACGTACTGCTGTTGGTATTGCTTATGACGGAAACATTCCCTTTTTCGCCTATTAATAAGGTATGGGCATTGTTGCCTGCAAAGAGTTGCCCGTCAATGTCCTTCACATACCAGTTCTGTCCTTCAGTATGGGGAAGCAGGCGCAGATTCTCGGTAACCTGGTGGTATTCGTACAAGCCCTGGTTGGTGGCCAGATAGAAACAGTCGCCCCGGTGGGCTATGTCGTACACCATGCCCAGTTTGGTTTCATGGTTGGCAGGAGTCAGCAGCATGACGGGTGAGTTGTGGTGGATGTATGCGATGCCGTCGTCCAATGCTGCCCATACGTTGTTGTCTTTGTCACAGAACAAGCCCAGGACTGTGTTGTTGTCCAGACGGTTATCCAGATTGAAGTGCCAGAGGCAATGTCCTTTGCGGTCGATGGCGTATATGCCATTCAAGACTGTACCTATCATGAATATGGAATCATTGGTCATGACGGCGCGGTTCACCCGCTGTTTCTTCAGCTCTGCATCAATGTCTGTTTTCCAGGGGGTGATGTCACCGTTGTAGCGGAACAATCCGTTATTCTCTGTGACCATCAGGAAGCTGTCGTCCCCGTCGGGCAGTAATGCCACTACATTGTCATCGTTCACTTGGCTGCGGGGGAAGAGATGAAGGAAATCCTTGCCGTCGAATTCATAGAAGTCCTCATCAATCATCTGTGTGTAGATATGTCCGTTTTGGGTGTAGAAGTAGAGCGGCTGTTGCTGTCTGTTGCGGAAAGCGTGTACCATCTTCCCGTCGTAGGAGAACCAGGCGCTGAACGACTGGAAGTAGATGCGACCGTCCAGCTCTACAATGTTCCATATCTCGTTGTTCTCCATGGGGAAATTTTTCAGGAATTTGCTCAAAGAATGGTACCGGAGAGTGCCTGCCTCCGAATACTTGAAATAGCCGAATTCCTCGAATGCCCCCACATAGATACGGTCTTCTTTCACATACACCGAACGGACAATATGGTTCCCCGGCACTTTGTGGAGAGTCCAGCGATAACCGTCATATACCAGGAGCCCCTGGCTGTTGCCGAAATACATTTCGCCGTTGCTGCCTTGCGCACATGCCCAGTTCTGATAACCGGCTTCATAGTCTTTGGCAAGATAGTTGGTGACGGCGGGCATGAAGGAAGAAGCCCTGGCCTGGATGAAGAGGATGAACAATAGAAGGCACACTACCCAATACTTGAAAAGCATCGGTCTTATCGTATTTTGTTTCATTTTTTCAGGTTAATCGAAGTGTTTCTTGGAAGCAAAGATACAATAAGTATTCTAAATATTGTGTTTTGATGAGATAAAAAAGGTACTTGAAGCGGTTAGGGAGGATGCTTCTTAATGAATATCCTCCCCTCTTAGTTGTTTGTCTTTTGAAATTTATTATAGGGATTGTGCGGATGATAGGACTCGAACCTACACGCCTCACGGCACCAGATCCTAAGTCTGGCGCGGCTGCCAATTACGCCACATCCGCGGAATAATTCCGATTAGCGGGAGCAAAGATAGAAAGAATTTTCGTTTTGGCAAATTGTTTTGTAGATAAAGTCGTTTTAGAAAGTCACTTTCAGTATTTTTCTTGCTTCCTCAATGATGGTGTCCAAGTCATTGTTCTCATCTTCTTTGCTCATATCCACTTTCTTGTCCGGGTCGATGCCGAACTCGATATGCTGTTTTTGGGCATCGAGGTGCGGGCTGGCAGAAAAGCGTACCCCCCATCCGTTGGGCAGTTCCGAAGAGAATGGCAGGCCCGACCCGCCGCCGGTTTTGTCACCAACCAGGGTGACATTGGGAAAACAGCGCATGGAGTTGACAAAATCATTGGTTGCACTATAGGAATGACGGTTGGTCAGGACAATTACCTTTTTTTGCCAGCGGATACTGTTGGAAGGTTCCACATAAATGGGAGTCGGATCTGAAAAATCGCTATGGCCTTTGCCGGTCTTGTGCTGAATATATCCCGTCAGTACTTTTTCATTCGTGAAGCGTTGTGCCATTCGGGTGGCGTTTGTCAGGTTGCCGCCACCATTGTTGCGCACGTCGATAATCAGGCCGTTACAAGCGGAAAGGTATAACAGAATCTCATCCAGGTTGCCGTTTCCGATGCCGCTGGAGAAATCACCGTAATAGATATATCCTATGTTGTCCTCCAATATGGTATATTTGGCGCCTCCAGCAATGCGGTAGTCTCTTCCCAGGTACTTTTCAATGATACTTTCGTTGAAGTTACGAGGATAATCCAGATACCAGTCCCAGTAGCGCGCCATGTTGGAAGAAGAGTACAAGTTGACATGTCCGTCTTTTAACTCGGCAAGCATGTTACCTAATATTTCAAATAGACCGTCGTTGCTCATTCCCGGGGTAATGAGTGGCTGGTACTTGTCATGGATGGCATCCCAGTCTATTTGCTTGTAGTCCAGGAAGCAGTACTGTTCGTCTATTATTTCCCACAAGGCTTCGAAATTGCCTTGTGGGGTATTGTCGAACTCTTCCTCACGAATACATCCGTTCAATAGGGGCAATAACGTGAGTAGGATACTCCAAATTATTAAAATATATCTTCTTTTCATGCACATTATCCTTATCATCTTATCGTTTATCACCTTGTCACTTTTTACTTTCTCTTGTTAGGAAACAGATAGAGTTCCTTTACGAACCCCACCATGAATACATGCGAGTAAGTATGTGTCTTTATTTCATTTACTTTGGACTGTTGTGCGTCCCATATGTAAGCGAAACGCATCCGGGCACGTCCCACCGGAAAGTCTGCGGTCAGCATTTGTCTCAGAGAGGGCTGGTTGTGCAGGGAGGTGAAGTTCACTACTCCGTCCCAATGTCCTAACGTAAATATCTCGTAGTAGGACTGTCCATAGTTGGGCATGAACATGATACCTGCCAAGGGAAGATTTACCTGATAGCGTAGTGTGATGGGACGGTTCTTGATGCGCAAGTCCCAAATAGCCATTCCCGATGCGGCAAGGTTGATATAGGCACGTGCTTGGGCGGGGTTGTTTCCGTTGCGCAGATTATAGACAAAGCCACCGTTGAAGTCGCCGACTCCTCCGGCAAGCAGTTTGAAATTGCCCGTGATTGGAAAATTATAATGCAGGCCGTAGTTCCAGTTGGCCAGTCCGGAGAATGTATTGTTATTGTCTACTTTGTTGTGTGTATATCCCAAGTCTGCCTGGAAGAAAGTTTGCAGAGACACGTTGCCGTCCATCAACCGTGTCATCCGCATGCTTTCGCGGGAGATACGGAAATCGATTCCCTTATACTCCTGAGGTGAAAGATAAGTGTCGAACACGTTGGTGAAGCCGACACCATACATGGTGGCACGGGTGATAATACGGTTACGGTTGGTGGAGTCAGCCCGTAGCTTCCGGTCGATGCTGCATTGTGCTTCTTGTGCTTTCAGTCCGACACTTCCCAAGAGCAGTCCGCATAGGATTATTATCTTGTATATGTACATATTAAATTATCAATTACAAATTAGTAATCGTTAGCCACTAATACTTCATTTCCGTCCTTCATCAAAAGAGTTTCATCTGTCCTGTCATCTCGTCCAGTATGTCCCCTTCGCTTTTACCGTGGTCGGGGTCCAGAATTTCCGGTTCTTCATCCGTTTCCTGCTCTTCGGTTTTCTGCGAGGGTTCAGGTTGGCGGGTAGGCTCTAATTCGTTGATGGTTTCTATAGTATAGGTGGTCAGGCGCTTACCTTTTGCTTTGAAGCCTTTCACGGCGATGAATTCGTCGGCTTCCACCACCATCGGCTCTCGGAAATTGTCGTGGCCGCCAAACACCACCTCTAAACGCGGGTAGCACTCGTCTGTCAGCAGAATGAGGCTGCTGTTCTTGTTTTCTCCCAAGTAGTTTTGCTTGCGGGCGGTTGCCTCGAAGCAGAAACGCTTGATGTAAGGATAGTTCTGCTGGTCGGCATCGTAGAGTACGGCGGTCCATACTTTGTTCGGATCGTATTTCTCCAATACGCGTATGCCATCGTCATAGTGATTGTTCAAGTCGAAGTTGGTGGCATAGAACTCTCCGCTGTTCTGTACGACAAGGATGGTGTCTTCGCTCTGGAATTCTCCGAGATATTCTCCGCGCCCGTCGTAGTTGAGACGTAGCACATCACGGTCGAACCAGACTTTCCGTCCACCCAGCGTGGAGCCTCCACGTTGTTTCAAGGCTATCTTGTGTACGGGGAGTTTCGTGAGTATATTTCCCATGGCCTGCCGTCCCTTGATATTGATGTTGCTGAAATCCTCCTCGAAGATAATACGGCGTACACGGGGATTGGGTTTCAGGGTTACCTTGATGATTTCAGCTTCTCCATTGGGATTGGCGGTGAAGTAGGTGATACGGGAGTCGGGAGTACCTTGCGTCACATCGTATTCGCGGTCACGCACCACGGAAGTGACGGCAAAACGCTTGATATAGCTTGTCCCCTCCTTGCCGTCACGGTAGCAGACATTGTAGATGGTACGTTTGTCGTTCTTCTTAAAAATGTTGGCATAAAGTATATTCTTGCCCACGAACTTCTTGTCGGCCACCGGTGTGATGATATATTTTCCATCGCGGAAGAAGATAATCACGTCATCTATGGGCGAGCAGTTGCCTATGAATTCGTCTTTCTTCAATCCAGTTCCGATGAACCCCTCTTCGCGGTTGATGTACAGCTTTTCGTTGGCTTCGATGACTTTGGTTGCTTCGATGGTGTCGAAGTTACGCAGTTCCGTGCGGCGGGGGAAGGCTTTGCCGTACTTGTCCTTCAACATACGGAACCAGTCGACGGTATATTCCACGATGTTTGCCAGATGGCAGTCTATCTCCTCTATGTCCTTTCGCATGCGTGCTATCAGTTCCTCTGCCTTGTCGGAGTTGAATTTGAGGATACGTGCCATCTTTATCTCCATCAGCCGGAGGATGTCTTCCTTGGTCACTTCGCGGATAAAAGTCGGGTAGTAGGGAGTCAGGCGCTCATCGATATGTTCGCAGGCGGCATCCATGTTTTTGGCTTGTTCAAACTCCTTATCCTTGTAAATACGTTCTTCAATGAATATCTTTTCGAGTGAAGCGAAATGCAGGCTTTCCAGTATCTCTCCCTTACGGATTTCCAGTTCCTGGCGTAGCAGTGCCAATGTGTTGTCGACTGATTTGCGCAATACATCACTCACGGTGAGGAAGTGGGGCTTTTGGTCGTCGATGACACAGCAGTTGGGAGAGATGCTCACTTCACAGTCGGTGAAGGCATAGAGGGCATCGATGGTCTTGTCGGATGATACACCCGGGGCTAGATGCACTAATATTTCCACACTGCCGGATGTTAGGTCCTCTACCTTACGTATCTTGATTTTTCCTTTTTCGCTGGCCTTTACGATGGAGTCGCATACACTGGCCACCGTTTTCCCGTAAGGAATTTCCTTAATGGCAAGTGTCTTGTTGTCTATCTTTTCTATTTTGGAGCGCACGCGTATCGCACCGCCACGTTCACCGTCGTTGTATTTGGATACATCGATACTGCCTCCCGTCTGGAAGTCGGGGTACAGCTTGAATTCTTCGTTGTGCAGATAGCTGATGGAAGCATCGCACAGCTCATTGAAGTTATGTGGTAATATTTTGGATGACAGGCCTACGGCAATACCTTCCACACCTTGTGCAAGCAGCAGTGGGAATTTTACCGGTAGTGTAACCGGTTCTTTGTTTCGCCCGTCATAAGAGAGTTTCCATTCGGTGGTCTTGGGGTTGAATACCACGTCCAGTGCAAACTTGGAGAGACGTGCTTCGATATAACGGGGGGCAGCGGCGCTGTCACCCGTCAGAATGTTACCCCAGTTTCCCTGGCAATCCACGAGCAAGTCCTTTTGTCCCAGCTGTACCAGAGCATCGCCGATAGAAGCATCACCGTGCGGATGGAACTGCATGGTATGTCCTACGATGTTCGCCACCTTGTTGTAGCGCCCGTCTTCCATGCGGCGCATGGAGTGGAGGATACGCCGCTGTACGGGTTTCAGACCATCCATGATATGGGGTACGGCACGTTCCAATATAACGTATGAGGCGTAGTCCAGAAACCAATTCTGGTACATGCCGCTCAGTTGGTGCTTTATATTGGCATCCTTTGCGTCCGCAGGTTTGTAATCCGAGTGTTCTTCGCTCCCGGCCGGGAGTTCCTTGTCCAAATCATCTTTCGGTGCTTCAAAATCTTCGCTCATATTTGTTCGGGAATTGTCTATTCTATGATATTACTGATTTTTCAGTCGCAGGCAAAAATACAATTTTTGTTCGATAAATGAGAATTTGCGCGGAACTATTGTGCCAAATCCTTCCCATTTTTTAAAACTTCTGCCCGTTAATGGAACCAATCTGTCTCTTTCCCGTTAGCGGAATTATATTGAGGACGTGCTTCCGCCTCTTTGCGGACAGCGATGTTGCTTTTGTCTTTCTTGCCGACAAGTTGGCAAGGTTTTGCCACCACATTGGCAAAGCTTTGCCAAAGGCATGGCAAAACTTTGCCAATATGGTGGCAAAACGCTGGCAAAGTAACTTGCTAGCTTGTTGTGTGTTGGCTCGAATTGTGCAGCGATATCATCACAAGGGTGAAGAGATACTGGGCAGATTCTGCCGACGGATTCATTATTTTGTGAATTTCCATTCGTCAAATAAGAACTTTCCGTTCCCGAATACGAAGTAAATGTCGTGTTTGCCTTTTATCTGTTTGTCCAACGGCTTTGTCAATGTTTGCCACGTATCGGTATCAAAGGTCAAGGTGGATAGGAGCGGACCGTCTGGACTGTCCATGTGTATTTCGATGGAGCCTTTCCCTTTTATCTTCATCTGTATGGCTTGAGGTGATTGCGGGAATTCCGCACCGCGGACACAGATGGCCTGTCCGCTCTTGTTTCCTACGGCAGACATGTTGCCTGTCTGTCCGGTCGGTTCAAAGGCAACGCCGCGTGTGGCGGCTGTGGTCTCGGCCTGTTGCTGCGCAAACGGGTCGAGAGGCTTGATTTGTGAAACGCCCTTGGCTGTGGCTGTGCCCATGTGGATAGTGAGGTCCTTTTCGTCCACCTCTATTTCTTCCACGCAGATACTGCGGACACCCACTTTGAGGTCGCGGCTGTCCTGCAAGCCCAGTGAGTGGTAGAAGAGATAGTACTTCCCTTGAAATTTTACCAGATGTGTATGGTTGTTGCTGTCGGACATGCCATAGTCGCCGGGATTTTTGAAGTAGTTGTCCCGATAGGTCCAGCTGTCTGTCTCAAGTGGCGTGCGACTCGTCATGTAGCTCATGCAGCACCGGCTCGGCTTGTCTATATCCTTGTGGGGCCATGCATCCCGGTTCTTCCAGTTGGTGTTGTAGGTGTAAATCCAAGTGCCGTTCAGATAGTTCAGTTCGTTTGCTTCAAAGTGGTATGGCGCTTTTATTTCAACTATTTCGCTGTCCAGCGTCTTCATGTCATTTGCCAGCCGCACGATGCGTGCGTCTCCGGGAATGTAGTCGTCGCTGTCGCCCCCGCCAAAGGAGAGCCAGCCGATGCCCTTGTCGTCGATGACTACTCCCGGATCGAAGGGAGCTTTACACTTGCCGAGTCCTGGAGTATTACCGTCTACCACACATTTGCCCAATGGGTCTGTCCAGGGCCCCACGGGGGAAGTGGCAGTCAGCATACCTACACCGGAACCGCTGTTGGAGTAGTACAGATAGAAGTGGGTTTTGCCGTCGGCCTCCTTGCGCGAAGCGATGGAAGGTGCCCACGAAGCCATTCCCCAGGGAGCCAGAGCCTTTACATTGATTACTCCGTGATAAGTCCAGTTCACCATGTCGTCAGAAGAGACCATCGTCAGCGAATGGATGTGCTGATAGGTGTTTTTCCCGTTACGGCCCACTACATCATATTGCTGGTGGTCGTTAGTGCCGTACACATAAATGCGGCCGTCGTGCACCACTGCTGTGGGGTCGGCCATGTATTGGAAGTCGAGAAGGGGATTGGCATTGCCGGTAGAGAACTTGGGCGAGAATTCAAAAGATTCTTCCAAAGCGCTGTCTGTAGAAACCGGAATGTTTTCAGAAGAGGCAATGCTGTCTGCCCGGAAGGGGGCTAAGGGGATGCCTTCCGTTGAAAAAAGGTTGCCTTGAGCAGCGTCACTGAAGCAGTAGCGAATGGAAACCGGGCTTTCGATTCCTTTTACCGGGACAATCAGCTTTCCCCCGTCTATCCTGGCCCGGGCCTCTTGCCATTCCTGGCCGGCTGCGGCCATCATCAGCCCCTCTATCCTTTTCCCGTGTACGGCCAGTCCGTTCTTTATGTCTTTGAAAGAGATTGTCACATGGTTGCCTTTGCGGCAGGCGCTTTCAAAGACCGGGCTTTTATAGGGGCCTGCATATATATGGTATGTATCGTCCAGTGCAAGATTGGCGAGACGTTTGCCTACGCTTCTTTTGTCACGTGGATGGATGTCCTGCACATTGTCCACCAAATCTGACACGGTAATCATCTTGACCTTGTCCAGCATTTCGGGCAACATGGCCTGCTGCTCGCGTAGCAGTGCCGGTCCGTTGTCTTTGGAGTGGTATTGGAAGGGGGCTATCTGGACCAGATAGAATGGGAATTCCTTGTTAAATCCGGTACGCCACGAGCCTATCAGCCGCTGCATCACCCGGGCGTAGGAGCTGGCACGGCCTTGGTTGGCTTCTCCCTGATACCAGATGCATCCGGCAATGCCGTAGGGCATCACGGGATAAATCATGCTGTTGTACAACGTGCCTGTTTCAGCCGGAAACCAAGGATTGGATTCATACGGATAGTCGCACAAGACCGGGTCGCTCATTACGCATTCGCGGGGCGTCCATGTCTCGGCGGTGGTTCCGCCCCATGCGGCTACGATGATTCCTACCGGCACGTCCAGCTCTTCCTGGATGTTGCGGCCGAAGAAGTAGGCCAGGGCACTCGTGCTGCGCATCGTTTCGGGCGTGCACTGTGTCCATTGCGAGAAACAGTTTTCTTGAGGGAACGGGGCGGCTATTCTGGCCACGTGAAAAATTCGGAGATTGGGACAATGGGCATTTGCCGTTTCCTCGTCTCCGTTCTTTATGCCGTGGTTGGCGCTCCATTCCATATTGGATTGTCCGCTGCACAGCCAAACTTCGCCTAGCATGACATCGGTCAAGGTTACTTCTGACGAGCCGCTGAAACGAATCTCATAAGGTCCGCCGGCTTCGCCGGAAGGTACACGGGCTGACCATTTCCCCGTATTATTGACTTGGGTTTTGATTATTTCTCCTTTCATCCATTCGGGGGCGATGGAAATTGTTTCTCCCGGAATACCCCATCCCCAGAAAGTAAGTTCTGAGTTACGTTGTAGCACCATATGGTTGGAAAATATGGCAGGGAGTTGTATCGCTGCTTGCAATTTCAGGATGCCGAGCAGCATAAATAAACTTAAAAGGGTAAGATAATGATGATATTTTTTCATACGAGTATTTATTTCCATAATGCAAATTAATAGCTGTTTTTAGAAACCATTACATTTTAACCGTTACTTTTTTCCCATTATAAGCCACTGCCTTTTTTGCGCCATCAGCAGTTACTATGTTGAATTTCCGTTCTTTCAACATACCGGAAAACTCTCCTTTCCGATTTTCAATAGTGAGCATGCGAGTACGGTCATTCCATTTCATCGTAATGGTGCTGTACATTCCTTTTTCATAATTGTAGTTGTCATTCTCGTCTTCGTAAAGTGTGAATTCGCCGTTACAACCGGGATACACTTTTATCTCCAAGTTGTCCCATGATTTTTCGGTGCTATACTGCACTTCGGGACCTATTGGCAGGATGGAACCTGCTTTCACATAAAGTGGTAAAATGTCAATAGGGGTATCTTTCACGATATATTGTCCGCCGGAGTGTTTCTGATTGGTCCAAAAATCATACCATTCCGTATTTTTAGGCAGATATATTCGCATAGACTTAACGGTACTGAAATCTTCTACACGGATGGTGTCCGAAACTGTTTGGGTATACATGGGTTGGGTTACAGGGCATACCAATAGGGATTTGCCAAACATATACTGATTGTGGATGTTCCACACGTTGCGATCGTGGGCAAAATCCATTGCCAAGGCACGCATGAAGCTGGACTGATTGGCAGTTACCTCCCAGGCAGTTGTGTAGATGTATGGTAACAAACTGTAGCGTAACCGAATGTATTTCTCAATCGCATCGTATATTGGCTCGCCTTTTTTGCCGAATTGATAGATTTCTCTGGGAGCACCTTCCCCATGTGATCGCATCATGGGACAGAATGTACCGAACTGTATCCAACGGGCATAAAGCTCGCGATAATCCGGGTCATCCAGCATCAAGGGATATTGCCATAGGAAGAATCCGCCGATATCGCTGTTCCAATGGGGA
This sequence comes from Bacteroides sp. D20, assembly GCF_003436255.1. Taxonomy (NCBI): domain Bacteria; kingdom Pseudomonadati; phylum Bacteroidota; class Bacteroidia; order Bacteroidales; family Bacteroidaceae; genus Bacteroides; species Bacteroides sp. D20. Next base: position 181,820 of record NZ_QSOO01000006.1, read on the forward strand.
ATGCCGCATAGTGAGAAGTTTAATCCCGCAGGTATTTGCTTCTCCAAAACTTCCCATGATGCTGTGATATCTCCTGTCCATGTATTGGCACCATAACGTTGCTGGCCGGCAAAGGCTGAGCGGGTAAGGATAAATACGCGTTTATCCGAAGTTACGGCACGCTGGTGGTCGTACACTCCACCTACACTCATTAAAGGGTAGGCATTGCGTACTTTACGGAATGACCCCAAATAGGTGGGCGTGTCAAAATCTTCAGGAATGGGGTGAAAATGGTCGGGTTCGGTAGAGTCCATCCACCAGCCGTCTATACCCACAGAACGTAGGTTCTCGTTCAGGTACTTCCAATAGATGTCGCGTGCTTGCGGATGGTAGGCATCGTACACGCGGGCACCGGATGGATAGTCCATATTGGGAGGCCACTTCTCGGAACCGGATTCGGGCCATGTGCGGAAGTTGAAGAGCATGTTCCCTTTATCCAACTCGTGATAGGGTTTGGTATGTGGTCCGAAAGCTGACCAAATGGAGATGATAATGTGGGCATTCATTCCGTGTATGTCTTCCATCATTTTTTTGGGGTCGGAGAATTCTTCGTTCAAAAAATCCATTGCGTTCCACAGGTAGTTGCTTCCCCAGTATCTCCAATCCTGGATAATTCCATCGAGGGGCACACCCAGTTCGCGGTATTTTTGCACTACGCCAACAATCTCTTTTTGGCTTTTGTAGCGTTCACGGCTTTGCCAGAATCCATATGTCCATAATGGAAACATGGGCACTTGTCCTGTGAGGTAGCGCATCTGGGCAACTACTCCATCGGCATTTTCGCCGTACATGAAATAGTAGTCAATGCAGTCGCCGACTTCAGAAAGGAAGGATGTCTCTTCTTGATTGTCTTTGAAGATGGTTGGCGAATAGTTGTCCCAAAAGAGACCGTAGCCTTTGACGGACTGGAAGAAGGGAATCACATCCTCAAGATTGTCTTGGATAAGGCGTTTGGTCTGGTTACGTTGCGACATTTTGCCGTTTTGCAATTGTCCCAATCCATAAATAGCTTCGTCTTTCTCTAAGGTGAACGATTGATAAACGCTGAAGGTTTTTGTGCCGGCATCGTTGAAATCATCAAAACGTGCGCCTTTATTTTGTTCCTGCAACAGCGATTTTCCATCGGAAGAGGCAAAAGTTATTTGTCCGGTCTCTTCGTTGAGATGGACTGTAAGCTGATGGCTTTTGATAGTCAATATGCCCCCTTTCGAAGAGACGGATAGTTTTACTTTTTCCGGTTGCCCGATGACCGACAAACTTTCTTTGGTATACTTCCAGCCGTCAGGCGATTTTAAGATTCTCACTGTGACAGGAGAGAAGAAGCTAATATCTATATTTATACCTTGCACAGTGCTTTTTATGCCTTGTGAGGTGCGTTGGTAGGTTTGTGCTCTGCCTTGTTCTGCTATGAAAAATGTCAGCATCAGCAGGACAAATAGTCTTAAAAAAAATCCCTTTTTCATACAATATCAGCAGTTTAACGGTTAGTGATTTTCAGTACCAAAGAAATAGGATTGGGTGTCTTGTCTTTGGGAAGGTCAATAAGCAAGCCTTTGGAAGTTCTTCTGAACTTTGCCTTTCCACCTCCTAATAATTCTACCTTTTCGATTTCTCCTTTGCAGTAGGGACTGCCGGTAGCCAGTGATTTTATCTGTATTTTTCCGTCTGAGGGCCATTTCATGATATGGGCATACAAGTATTTCCCTTTTTTCACAAACCGGATGTCGGCAGAAGTGTAGGGTGCGTTCTTGCCTTCGTTGAATCCTGCTCCGTCCAAAGGTATTGCTGTTTCTGTGGAGGGACCTTCACCATAAATACACCAGGGACGTGTGTCGAATATTCCTTCTCCGTTCACCTCCATCCAGGCGGCTATGTCTTCCAGAATTTTTTCTTCCTTGTCGTCGATGGTGCCGTTTCCTTTCATTGGTACGCTTAGTAATAGGTTGCCATTTTTACTGACGATGTCAATGAGCATGTGGATGACGGTCTCGGCTGATTTATACCAGTTGTCTTCGTAAGCAGAGCGGTTATAGTGCCAAGTACCGAGGCAACTACAGGTTTGCCACGCCTTGTCCTGGCATTCCGATGGAACCCCTTTTTCTACATCCCATACGATGGCCTCTTTATGTTTAGCTTCCAGCTTCTTTCCGAAGACTACGGCATTGAGATTGCCCTTGTGAAGCTTCATGTTTTGGTTATAGTAGTGCGACACGACTTTCAGCCCCGTATCGTTGATGGGCCAGAAGGGGAGTACGCTGTCGTCGAAATAGACCAGGTCGGGATGATATTTGTTTATCATGTCCACTGTGCGGTCGAAGAAGTTGTCGTAGTAGCTCTGTGGGGGGACAGAGGTTCCTTCGGGCCAGTCCCATGCAGCCCAAGCATGTCCGCTCAGGGCATGATTCTGTACGTATAGCTCTTGCGGGTCGTAGCCTTCCCACCATTTTCCCTTGCCGTCTTCCTTAGTCACTACGCGGGCATCGTAGGAGATTCCTGCGTATGGGCCTTTCTTGTCGGCTCCTTGTGCAGTTTCATACCATGTCCAAGCATGGGAGGAGTGGATGCTGACACCGAAGGGAAGTTTGTTTTTGCGGGCCGCTTTCTCCCATTCGCCCAGTACGTTTCGCTTGGGGCCCATGTTGACGGAGTTCCATGATTGGTATTTACTGTCCCACAAGTCCATGTTGTCGTGATGGTTGCCCATAGCAAAGAAATATCGGGCACCGGTTTTCTTGAAAAGGGCTACCAGCCTCTCCGGATTCCATTTTTCGGCTTTCCATTCGTTGATTACATCCTTGAAGCCGAATTCCGAAGGATGTCCGTAATGCTCCAAGTGCCACTTGTAGGCAGCACCGCCCTCTTCGTACATGCCACGACCGTACCAGTCGCCGGCTTCGGGTTGGCATTGCGGACCCCAGTGTGCCCATATGCCGAATTTGGCGTTGCGGAACCATTCGGGCACTTCGTATTGGGACAATGACTCCCAGGTAGGTGAGAACTTGCCCGGTTCTGCTTTCTCTTGTTGTGCCAATGCACTGCCCCCTTGCAGGATGCAGGCGGATAGGAGAATTGTTTTAAAGATGTTTCTTTTCATACCTTTATTGTTGTTTACAAAATGTTTATTCCCTTTTTGAATGCATTGATGAACGGATTATTCTGTTTTGTCCATATACTCCATGATAAACCCATACCGGTAGGAGCGATTGCCGTCAATGGTGTATGGCTTCATGGTCTGTGCGCCCCATCCGTCGTTTCCACCTACTCCGTGTATGTTGGAGTCGATATTCAGGTTGATGAAGTCGCGTTCGGGCAGTTCGTGCGCATGCTCTTTCCCTTCCAGGTCTTCTTCCCCGTAGGGCCATATACGGAAACATAGGGGTTGCAAGCCTTTGACTTGTATTTTCCATCGCTCACTGTCTCCCAGCATGAACCAGCGTGTATCGCACCGGTTGGCATTGTCTTGCGGTACGATGTAGTTCGTGATAAATTCGTGTATGCCACACTCGTAGACTCCCAGGAAAGCGGCGCTCTTGCGGTCGGGATAGTTCTCGAACTTGCCGCGTCCGTACCAGGCTATCCGGTTCAGCGCCGAGGGCATTCTCATGCGCATACCGAATTTGGGCATCAGCGGAATATCTTCCTTTTCAGGCTGATAGGTTGCTTCTACTTGTATGCGGCCTTTGCCGTCCACAGTGTAGCGGAGATGGTAACCGGCTCCTATCCGGGGGAGGGAGAGACTGGCATCCACTATCACCATACCATCGTTTACGGTTGCTTGGTATGCCTTTACGATACGTTTTTGCTCTGCATTTTTCCAAGCGCTCAAACGTTCATTGTAGCCGTTGCGGACCTGAATGTCATTTGCCGGTTTCCAAAAATAGGGTTCCAAGGCACTGTGCAACAACTCTTCTCCCTTGACTCGCCAACTCACCAAAGCACCGGTACCTTTTTCTATGGTGAACAAGGCATCGGCGGCTATAATTTCCACCGCTTCGGGTGTCTCCTTAAACGTGGCCTTCCCGCCGTCATCCTTCAATTGTGGGAATTCATAGTCATGATACGTAAGTTGTTCCTTGGCAACTTTGAAGCCCTTCTCTGCCCACGTCGTGGATTCCTTCAACGTGGCATATACATTGAGGCAAAGTTCCCCACACTTATCCGGTCTTGAAGGTACCTCCAGCAGATTCCCTTCGGACAAGTGGAGGTCGCCGTTGCGTACAGCCTTTCCGTTGCATATCCACTCATAGCTGTAATCGAATTCATCCAAATCGGAAAACGCATACCCGTTGGTCAATTTGATTTGCTGTGTTCCCTTCTTTTCAAACTTGATGTATTGATATACTTTTTGTACTTCATAGTAATGGGGGTGAGGCACCCGGTCGGGAGATACCAGCCCGTTAATGCCGGTGGGACCGTCGTTGGGATAGTCCCCGAAATCTCCTCCATACGCCCAGAATTCATCGGGCAGTAATGGGAGTGACGAGGGGCTCTCGCCGAAACTTAACGGTGCACCGTTAAGCTTTTTAGGAATGCCTTGGTCTACCCAGCACCAAATGGCAGCTCCGATAATACTTTCGTCCTTTTCAATCACATCCCAATACTCCTTGAGGTTGCCGATGGAATTTCCCATGGCGTAGGCATACTCTCTCATGAATACGGGGCGGTCGGTTATTTTCTCGCCAAGTTCCTTCAAAGCGTCGGGATGCAGATAAGCTTCGTCATAGACATCGGATACGGTGCGGTCTGTATCGTCGTATATCGGTCTGGTGGGGTCTAAGGCACGGATTGTGTCTGCCATAGCTCGCAAATTGGCACCGCTTCCACCCTCGTTGCCCAATGACCAGAATAGGATGCACGGATGGTTCTTGTCCCTTTCCACCACGGCTACTGCCCGGTCCACATGGGCCAGTGTCCATTGAGGGTTGTCTCCTAATACTTTGTTCCCCAAACCGTAGGCATGACTTTCGTGGTTCGCTTCGTCCATTACGTAGATTCCATACTTGTCACATAGCTCGTACAGCAATGGCAGATGTGGATAGTGGGACGTGCGTATCATGTTGATGTTGGCTTGTTTAATCAGCCGGATATCTCTCTCCATCGTCCGGCTGTCGACAAAGAATCCCATACGGGGATGGAAGTCGTGACGGTTCACTCCTTTCAGCTTGACGGCTTTCCCGTTGACTTTGAAGACGTCTCCCGCGATTTCTATTTTCCGTATGCCCCAATGGTATTCGAACGATTCCAAAAGTTCATTCTTCCTGCGAAGCTTGATGTGGATGTCATATAGATGCGGTTTTTCGGCAGACCATAGTTGAGGCTCCCGGAGCATTTCGGACAGTGTGACGCTCGTTTCAGAAAAGGCCTGAATAGTACCTACGGGAGCCACCATTTTTTTGTCGAGTTTATTTCCTCTGTTGTCTTTCCCCACCAGGTTTATTTCTACGGTCAGGTCTTTTACTTTGCGGTCGGTCTGGTTTCTTATCCAAATTTCGGTTCCGAATGTAGCTGAACGCATGTCGTCCGACAAGTCGCTGCTGAACCTATAGTCCCGGATATTTGTCCGGGGACGTACCCATAGCTCTACCGGCCTGAGTATTCCACTAAGCCGCCACATGTCCTGGTCTTCCAGATAACTGCCGTCCGACCACCGATACACTTCCACTGCCAGACGATTGGCTCCGTTCTTCACAAATTCGGTTATGTCAAACTCGGCAGGCGACATCGAATTCTGGCTGTAGCCTACCCGCTCTCCGTTTACCCAGACATACATGGCCGATTTTACTCCTTCAAAGTGAAGGTATAGGCACTTGTCTTTCATATCGGGCGTCACTTCGAACGTGGTGACATAAGAGCCTGTGGGATTTCTGTGCCCGTAACTGTAATATTCGGCGGGAGGCTCGCTTGTCACTCTGGGTGCATCCTTCTGGAAGGGATAGTTTACGTTGGAATAGATAGGTTTCCCATAACCTTGCAATTGCCATGCTCCCGGCACTGTGATGGTATCCCATGTGTCGGTATTGAAATCATTCTTGTAGAAGTCGGCCGGGCGCTTTCCCGGGTCGGCAGACCATTGGAATCGCCACTTGCCGTTCAGGGATATGATTTCTTTGCAATCGACTTTTTGCGAAGGCAATGTCAGTGTGGCATGATACGGCTCTTTGTTGATGCCGACTACAATAGGATTCTCCCAGTCCGGAGCTTCTTGGACGCCGGCATATAGGGCACTTAGCAATAGAAAGGCAAATATCTTTTTTCTCATTTTTTCTCATGTTTTCTGATGGTCAATAAACTTCCATGATGAGAACTCCCCAGGGGGGCAATGTTACATGGTCTCCTTCTTTTACAGTCTTGCCGGAAATCAGCTCTTTGGATGTCGGATAGTTATGAGTGATTTCTTTACTCTCGCTGCTGTAATTGAAGAAGTAACGGATGGCTTTTCCGGCTTTGTTTATTCCCGAACGCTGTATGATGGGGAACACGTCGCTCTCTGAAGAGATGATACCGGCATGGATGGCTGCCTTTCGCACGATGGCATTCAGCAATTCCTGCGAAGGGTAGGCTCCTATGTAGGTCAGTTTGCCTTTGCCATACTTGTTTTCGGTGACAACGGGCCATTTGCCGAAGAACGGATGCTCTGCATAAGCCAACGGGGTGGCTGTCTCGGGAATCAGGAATTCATACCAGTCGCTTATCTGGTTCTTTCCCTCTAATTGAAAGGGGTTATCCTTTAATGATAAGTCACCGATAGTGGAGAATTCCTGGTAATGGAAGCCGCAGGCTTTGCGTAGCGGCCCGGGAGCCAAGGTGGCCCGAACTGCGGAGTGCTCATTGCAGTAACCGCTTTTGTGCATCATTACCACGTGTCCGCCGGACTGTACGAATTCATCAATGGCTAATAGCAATTGGTCGGTAGCCACATACAAAGGGGGAATGACAAGCATGTCATATCCGCTGAAATCGGTTGTCTTGTCACAAGGGATGATGTCCGTTTCTATGTTTTGGAAATAGAGGGCTTTATGCACCATATCAATGGGATAATTGCTCTTGTAAGTGTAGGGCATGAAGCCGAGAGCATGATAAGAATCATGACTGTAGAGGATAGCTACCCGGTTTTTCTTTTTCAAGTTCACGATGTGGCTGCCTATTCTTTCCAACTCTTTGGCGGTGGTGGTGAATTCCTTGTATATGCGGTTGGGCTGGAGGTCATGGCCCAGCACGCCTCGCCAGTATGTCTCCTGCCCGTAGTGCAGGGTAGACCAGTGCCAGTATTCCACCATATTGGCTCCGGAAGCATAATGTGCGTACACATTCTGCCGCAACTGGTTGTCGTAGGGAGGAAACTGGGTGCGGGCATCCCAGCCGATGCCTTGTGCGTTGGTTTCCATGACGATGTAATTGTTGTCGGCCACGGTGCGCACGAAGTCACCGGCATAAGCGATGCGCTGGCCGTCTTGTTTATCCTGTACATCGTGATAGACATTGATGGCAGGATATTGCATCTGCCTGAAACTTTCCACTTGGTCTATATTATGGAAGTCGGGCATAAAGCAGTGGGTGACAAATTGGTCTTTACGCTTGTATTCATTTACAAGGTCGCACTGCCAATTCAGAAAATCGGCCACTTCCTTCCGGTTATAGCGTTCCCATTCATTCTTGTACGAGGGGCTTGTCACTCCATCGCGCGGATAGAACTCTTCCCAGGTGTTGATGTTCATTCCCCAGTAGTTCATTCCCCATTCCTTGGCAAGCAGATTCAGGTCATTGTTGAATTTCTGTTTGATGTAGTTCCTGAATCCGAAGAAATAGTCTCTGTTGTTTACTCCGCGCGCTTCTGTTTCGTTGTCCACTTGATACCCGATGACTGCCGGATGCTGTGCATATCTTTCCAGCATCTTGCGGATAATCCGTTCGCAATAGAATTGGTAGGTCGGGTTTGTAAAATCCATGTTCTGTCTGATTCCATAATAGGCTTTGTTTCCTTTGGCGTGTTCTGCCAGCACTTCCGGGTGTTTGTATGCCAGCCATGCAGGAATGGAATAGGTGGGAGTTCCCAAGATGACTTTGATTCCTGCTGCATGCATCTTGTCCAGAATGCGGTCCATCCATTCAAATTCAAAATTTCCTTCTTGCGGCTCAAATACTCCCCAGGCAGATTCTCCAACGCGCACTACTGTCAGGCCGGCTCTTTTCATCAGCCGGATATCTTCATCCAGTCGCTCATAGGGCATATATTCATGATAGTAGGCTGCACCATAAAGCACGTTGTCGAATGAATACTGCGCTTTTATTTGTAAAGCGCTTAAAAACAACACTAATAGAATAAAGTAATTTTTGTTTTTCATAATCTTACCAGTCCGATACAATATTTTTATTTCATCATAGGTCTTATGCTGATGGTTCTCCGATATTCCTGCGGCATCGCCTTGTAAGCACCGAATACACCGCGGGCCGTACAGCCGACCCCGGTAGTGGCATAATCGAGATTCAGGGTCATGCCTTTCTGCTTCTGCAATTGGTAGGTATACATCGCTTTCGTCAGATTGTCTGTGCTGTACGGATAAATGTTGAAGTTGAACCATTCGTTCATCTTGAATTGAAGGCCGATGCCTTTGTCCGTGGTCAGTTGCAGCCAGCGTACATCTGTCCGCAATCCGTAATCTTGTGGCATTAGATAGGGCTCGTACATAGCTTGTACGGTAGAGGCATATATCCCCATCGGATAGCCGGTTTTCCGGTCCGGATAGTTCTCTTGCGGTCCTCGGCCGTACCATTTCACTTGGTCGAGCGCATCGCTTACGGTCAGCGTAAGTCCTATGCGAGGAAACCAAAGCGGCATTTTCCCTTCAGGCTTCAATACATGGCGTATCTCTATCGTCCCTTCACTATTGATAATATACTCATAGTGGTTGATGATGCCGTTGTTCTGTACTCCTTCGATGTAGAGGTCTTTTTTCTCTTTTTCTCCTTTGCCCATCAATTCCGCATCAATGATGTGTATATGTACGCCTTCGGTGGTTTCGGACACCGAAAAAGAGAGGGGCTGATGTGTCAGGCGGTCAATCCCTGCAGAATACATTTCTGTGGCTACCGTGTATCCGTAACCTTCTTTCCAGTTGGAGGAGCGGGCGCTGGAGGCATTCCAGTTGTCCAGCTCATTGGCCAGCGGGGCACGCCAAAGATTCAGCCGGAGCGGTGATTCCAGCAGTTCCATATCTTGAACAACCATCGACGTCAGTTGTCCGTCGGTACGGTTGAATACATATTTGAAGCCATCTCCGGAGACAACCAATTCTTTCTCCGAAAGTGAATAGGAAGGTACGCCTTGAGCCTTTTCTTCCGAAGAGCATGGCAGGCTCCAAGGCAGTTCAAGTTCTTCCCATGCCACCTCATGTCCGGCTTTTGCCCACAATTCATCTTTTTTCAGGACGGCATGAAGCATCAGGCGGTATTCTTTGCCGGGAATCAGGGCTGGCTTCTTATAAGGTATGTGCACCAGCTCTTGGCTAAGCGGCGCTGTTGAGAGTGCCAAGTCGCCCGATTGAATAACCTTGTCATCTTCTTTCAATTCCCATCGTATGGCATATCGGGAAGCATTTGTATAATGATTGCGATTCCATAACTCAACGACTCCCTCTGTCACATCCGACATGGAAAAAGAAAGAGGTTGTCCGGTTTTCTTCATTTGCCACATTTCGGGCTGTACGCTACGGTCGGGCCAGATGCTGCCGTACGTACGTGCACCGATGCCGTAACTGTAGAATGTACCATTTTCCGTCTCTTGCTCAAAATCTAGCCACAGAGCGGCTTCTTCCGGGTGAAAAGAGGAAGTCAGTGCCTTGGCGAAAATGCCGACTTCGTCCATTTGAGCATCGCAGATGTAGACCGAAGTCTCTTGGCCGTGTGTTTCTGCATTCCGACCGATGTTGACGGGGTAGGGGAAGTTCCGGATATTGCCCGATGCTTGTGTGGAGGCCTTTTCTGCTCCGTCTATATAGATGGACATTTTCTGTCCGTCGTAGACGCACGTCACTTGATGCCAGTTGTATTCCCAGTCAGTAGGCAAGGAGGCGCATACGGAATGCTTTTTATCAGTATAGATATAAAATTCCAGTTTGTCTTTACCGCGTTGTTGCAGCCCGAACTGATAATTGCCTTTTGTGATGAATGAGCCGCAACTGCTTACCAGTTTCCGGGGGTAGATTCTGCAAGTGAGTGTCAGTTCATTACTGTTCAACTCCACATTGTCTGCACGATAGACCTCTACCCATTGGTCGTGACCGTTCAAGTCCAGCACCGTGTTCTTTCCTTCCTTCACCAAGCGGGCATTTCCCATCAGATGGGCGGGAGTATGGAAGGGCGAAAGGTCGTCCACTTGCCTTATCCGTTCGGTCAGTCCCGGACTTACAAAATCCCAGATGGCCCCTCCTATCAGGCGGGGATGTCGGTAGATGGCTTCCCAATAATCGTCCAGGGCACCGCCGGCATTGCCTGCAACCGATAAGTATTCATCCATAAACGATGGTCGGGAATCCTCTCCTATGCCTACCTGCATTTCCAGTTCCATAGGAGTAGGGTAACGGGGTCCGATAATATCTTCTGCCGGATGGGAGAATGCATTTCCGCCATACATCCAGAAGCGGGTGGGGTCCAGCGATTTCCCTTCTTCAATGGTGTGGGTAATGTTGATACCTTCACCGCTTTCGTTTCCTGCGCTCCAGAACAAGACGCAGGGATGGTTTCTGTCCCGTAACACCATTCTGCGGCATCGCTCGCGATACATCTCTTCGTATTCCGGGAGACTTGAAATCCATTCCGAGGCATGGGCTTCATCGCCCACCTCGTCTATGATATAAAGCCCGTATTCATTGGCCAGTTCCAAATACTTATTCACCGGAGGATAGTGAGAGGTACGTACGGCATTGAAATTAAACTGTTTCAACAATTCAAAATCCTTGCGTATGGTGGCTTCGTCCATGACATGTCCCTCTTCGGGATGCTGCATGTGCGAATTTTGTGCATTGACTTTCAGTGGGATACCGTTAAGATAAAAAACACCGTCTTTGATTTCCGTCTTTTTGAATCCGATGACCGTTTCTATCTTGTCTTTCTGCAGACCGGCCGGATTGGATAATTCCAGACCGAGCGTATAAAGCTCGGGTGTCTCGGCTGTCCATTTCCGGGGTTCTTGTACCAAGGTATGCAACTGTATTGTCTTTTCCGCAGCGTCCATTTCAAATGGAGCTGCGGAAAAGTTACAGATAATCTTGCCGTTTTTATCCTTTAAGTAAGCTTTCAATCCATAATTCTCATTTGGCTTCTTTTGGTAGTCCTTGATTTTTACCTGAATACTTAACTGCGAATCGGTATACGTATTATCAAACTCTGTGATTACTTGCCAGTCGAATATCCTGACAGCAGGTGTGGCGTACAACCATACGTCGTCAAAGATTCCGGCCAGTCGCCAATAATCTTGTCCTTCCAGGTAATAGCCGTCCGAATACTTTAGTACACAGACAGCCAGCGTGTTTTCGCCCGGCTTCAAATAAGGAGTGATGTTGTATTCGGCAGGTTCTTGTGCTCCTTCATTGTAGCCCACTTCATGACCGTTGACCCATACAAAAGAAGCGGATGCCACTTTCTCGAACCTTAAAAATATCTGGTCTTTTGCTGCCCAACTTGCAGGTACCTTGAATGTTCGCCGGTATAGTCCGGTAGGGTTATACTCTTTGGGAGCATGTGGTGGATTCACCCCGAAGGGAGCAGATACATTTCTGAACAGCTTGTCACCATAACCTTGCATTTCCCAGTTTGAGGGAACTTTGATGTCGCCCCATTGCTTATCCGGGAATTCGGGGTTAAAAAAGTGTGCAGGTATCCCTTCCGGTGTATCGCACCAGAAAAACTTCCATGTCCCATTCAGTAGCATGCTCTTTTCGGGCATATGCCAAGCGTGTCCTTCCTCTTGTCCTTTTTCAAATACAGAAGGGTTGTCTATATACCAGAGCATATCCTTAAGGAAGGATTTGTCTTGTGCATAGGATTGCAGGCACAAGGCTACTGAACACAATGGCAGAAACAGTTTTCTCAGATTCATTTTTTTGTAATTCGTGCTGTCCATCCACCGCCGGGTGCCAGTTGTACATTGAGTTTGTCTTTGGCAGTGACGATGCGTACTTCTTTTTTATAGTCGGTAGCTTCACGGTCGGCATTGATGCCGTCGGCAAAGATTTCGGCTTCGTAGTTGCCTTCGCTGAGGAAGGAGAGGTCGATGGTGCAGCTACGCGGAGTCCAGTTGGTCATGCTGCCTACAAACCAAGTGTTTCCTTTGCGGCGTGCTATCGTGATGTATTCGGCTATTTTACCATCAAGAGCAATGGTTTCGTCAAAGGTAGTGGGAACCTTGGCGATGAAGTCGGTGCATTCCTGTTCCTTCATGTATTTGCTGGGACTGTCGGCAAGCATCTGCAAGGGTGCTTCGAAGACGGTGTACATAGCCATCTGGTGTACACGTGTACCTTGACTCATGGGGTGGTCGTTGACGGAGCGGAACAGGGAACGGGTGGCATTTACCATAGCTCCCGGCGTATAGTCCATCGGACCGGCGAGTTGGCGCAGATAGGGGGCGGTAACGTCGTAGCGCGGGAAGTCATGCAAGGGTGCACCGTTCACGATGGGCTCCCACTTGCTGTTTTCCAGTCCTTTCACACCTTCAAAGTTGAGGATGTTGGGATAGGCGCGCTGGATGCCGAAGGGTTTCAGTCCGTGTAGGTCAAGCAACATGTGATGCTTGGCGGCACATGCTGCGAGTTGTTCGGTAGAAGAGATGGCGAGTTGGTCGTCGCGGTCGAAGAAGTCAATTTTGAAACCTTTGATTCCCATTTGTGCGTAGTGGCTGATAACTTGTTCCACGGCAGGGGAGATGTCGCCTCCTCCCGTAAGATTGCGCCAGCTTGCCCAGAGGATGATGCCTATGCCCTTTTGGTTGCCGTATGCCACCAGTTCTTCGAGATTGATTTCGGGACTGATGTCTTCCATTAATGATTCCTTTCCGCTCCAACCTTCGTCGATGATGATATACTCCAGCTGGTTTTCGGCGGCAAAGTCGATGTATTTTTTATAGGTGGGCGTATTCATGCCTGCCTTGAAGTCCACGCCGGTCAGGTTACAAGTATTCCACCAGTCCCATGCCACTTTTCCGGGTTTAATCCAGGATGTGTCAGCGATGCGGCATTCGGGTGCGAGGCGTTGCATCATGTCGTTGTTGGCGAGTTGTGTGTCGTGGGTAACAACAAGCACGGCACGCCAAGGATAGGTCTGTTTCCCTGTGGGACGCCCGTTGGGGCAGAAGTAGGGGGCATTGTTGGGCTTGCTGATAACGTCGGCACGTTTGGTAGGGACGAGGTTCAAGCGGTCATAGCCTCCGATGACTGTTTCCAGTGGATAGGGGGCGAATTCTGCCTTCACTCCGTGGGGCATCTGTGGGTTGGCAGTGAGGAACATGCCGGGATAGTTGGACAATCCGGCTTCCATAATGACGGCTTTCTTTCCGTTCTCCAGTTCTACCATCAGCGGAGTAATGGCAAGCGAGTCTTTGTACATGCGAGAGAGGGGGGCCTCATCGTAGTAGGACTCGAAGGAGTAGCAGTAACGCTCGCCGGCGCGATTGTCGTTAATATAGGGCACGAAAGCGTGGTAATCGCGGTCGAAGTTGAACTCGGCAATCTCGTCCTTCACGCAGAAAGGTTTGCGCAGTTCGGAAACAAAACGATAGGCGGCTCCGTCGTCGTAGGCGCGGAACTGTATGCTATAGCCGTTACGGCATTTCAGCGTGAGTTGGTTATAAGTGTCCTTCACACTCGCCTTTTTGTAGAAAGGAGTGGGGAAGGAAGTGTCGACGGAAGTGCGGGTAGCTTTGGTCACCTTCACATCTTTGCCGAAGGTGAAAGCAATGGGCTTTCCCTCAGATTCAGTGCATTGCATGGCAATGTCTGAAGGCAAAAGAACGGTGGTACCGTCGTGGGCAATCGCCCAGTTGAGGGCTTGTCCGGCTTCGATGTTGACAATTAGTTTTCCGTCCGGTGAATTCAGTTGATATTGCTGTGCTTGTGCCGTCAATGCACAAGAAAGCAATAGGCTGGCGAAACAAGTGCTGATTCTGTTCATTTTTATTTGATTATTGATTATGAATATTTGTTTAATTCCGTGGATATTTAACCGGAATAGCCATCATTTCTTCTAAGAAGAGAGGGTCGTCGAACTGGCAAGTCTGTCGGTTGTATTGTCCCCCCGGAGTGTCCCATAGCATTGGGCACATGCCGCGCGAGTAGATGGCTTCGGTTACGGAAACACAGAAGAGTCTTATCACTTCCTTTGTTCTGTTTCTGGAGTCGGCGCAATATTCGCCTATGATGACGGGGATTCCTTTGTCTACGCAATTCTTCTTCAGTAGGTCCATATTGTCGTTCAGTTCCTTGAAGTCAGCTTCCGTTCCCCAGCTTTCCCGGCCTACACCCCAATCGACAACCTCGCCTCCACCCAGTATGGCAAAGTTTGCGGGAGTATAGTAATGCACTGTAAGAGCAAGTCGGTTTGCGGGATCATTCGGCATCTTGAACAAGGGGTCGTAAGCATACTCCAAGTTGGTGTTGTAGATTTCCACCAACAGATGACGTTTGGCGTTGTTGCCGCCACTGTTTCTTACTATGTCGACAAAGAGCTGGTTGAGGTCGTTCACGTATCCCAGTGCCTTTGCCTTGTCGGCTTCACTACCGCCCCACGGAGTCCAAATCTCATCGTATCCGATTTCATTCATTGGCTCGAACAGTAAGTGGTCACCGTACTTTTCGAAGCGTTCACATATCTGTTTCCAGATGGAAGTGAATTTTTCTTTTGCTTTGCTGTCGGTGGGTACTTGTTTAATCCATTCGTTTTCGTGGTGGATATTGATGATAGCCACCATGCCACAGTCGAGGGTCCAGTTTAGGATTTTCTCTACGCGGTCCATCAGGTCAGGATGCACTTTGAAGTCGTCGGACAGCAGATTGCCCCAGCTGACCGGTATGCGCAGAGATGAGTAGCCCGCTTTGGCATATCCTTCAATGATTTCTTGTGTGATAATAGGGCTTCCCCATGCTTGTTCGTAATTGAGAATGTTGCTTGGGTCTATCCAGTCGCCCACGGCATCCAGCGTGTTGCCTAGGTTGATGCCCAGTCCCATTTCGTTAATCAGTTGGTGGGTTGTGAGATTCTCGCGTACAGTGTATTTTTCCGGTTCATCGCTTTGGATATAGGCCGCCTGCTCCACGTTGATTTCTTGTATATGCTCCTTTACGCTGACGGTGATGATGGCGTTGCGCACGTCGGGCGTAGTGTTGGGTTCTACGGTTATGTTATAGATTGCCTGTACGGGAGTGCTGCTTTCCGAGGTTACTTTGCACCATGCTTCCGAACTTTGGAAAGTGGCTGGTTCATTGGGGGTGATACCGAATTTCTTGCTACCACCCGTTTGTTCAAAATGGAAAGAAGTAGGCTCTACGATGATTTTCAGCTCCTTTTTATCGTCAGAGCAAGCTGTCATCAGAAATAGAACCAGGCTGGTTAATAAGGTTTTCTTGAAGATTTGTGTCATGGTATCGGTAAAATTTCGTTTTAATAATTTCGGTGTATTTATTTTTAGACGCTGATTCAATTGAATCAGCGTCTAAGAGTTTAAAAGAAGGTGTCACTTTGTGTAATCCTGTGCCAGAATTTAATTCAAATTATTGTATCTTGACAACTCGGAAATTATCAAAATACATTTCGATGTTGTATGGACCGTTTTCGCTGGGGTTTGTCATCTGGAGTGCCAACTCGTCACCGTCACGTTTTTGGAACTCGCCCCAAGTGGTTTCGTCTACCAGTTCGGAGAGCGGAATGCTGCACTGCATCCATTGGCCTACTTCGGTTTTTCCGGTGAAGTCGCTCACCGGACGATAGTTCGTGTAGTTGTGAGCCTCATTCCCTTTGAGGTAGATGCGGAATACAGGACCTTCGCCATATTCCACTGCCACGAAGCATTCGAACTGCAAAGCCAGTTCGGAAGTCGGTGTATCGGTAGGCAGGAAGGCTGTGTCAATGCCCCATACGGCACCGTTCTGCAATTGGCCCCACCAGTAATTCCATGCTGAAAGTTCCCCTGATATGCTGTAGCATTTACCATCCGAGAAGAAAGGAGCTGCTGTACCGTCGGCAGTGACGGGTACAGCTTGCCCGCCCCAGGAGAACCAACCGATGTTGTCATAGTTCAATACTATATTCTCCAAAGGATAGAAGCCCGGAACTTCGGCAGTACCGCCCATTGTGGTAATGGCGAGTGAGCAAGTGCCTTGCGGTGCACGCGGCATGGTAAAGGTAAGCATATCGTTAGCTTCGCTTACGGTAACAGTAGAGAGATCTACCGAGCGATTGCCCATTGTGATGGAGGCGATATCCATAAAATTCTGTCCCAGTACGGTAACTGTGGTACCCGTGATAGGCATCATGGAGCTTACCTTGCTGATACTTGGTGGGAGGGCTGTGCGACGGAAGGGAGTAAATGCGGATGCGGTATAGCACTCCACTACCAGACTGCCTTCATCAATCAGGCCTGCGGGAGCATTGAATGATATTTCGTCAAAGTTCTTGTTTACCGTGTAGTCCGTTACTTCTACCGAAACAGGTGCATTGGTGATGTCGTCCACGGCAGTGGTGAAATAAACGCGCTGAATTTCGTAGAAGTTACCGCCCACGATGCGCAGAGGCGTGCCCGTCTCCACGGGGAAGGTTGTGGCTACACGGGTGATGTAGGGTGCGGGCGAGAGTACATGCATGGAGTACGTGGCAATGCCGTGCGAGGTCTCGATACGCAGTTCGCCTTTCAGTTCGGGGTTGGCACCCGTCAGTTGCAATTCGCCGGGGATAGTGAGGATGAGACTGGTGGAAGTGCCGTAGTTGCTATTGAACGAAACTTCTTGTTCGTTGATGAACACTTTCCGCACATCATTCAGATTTTCGCCGATGACTACAATCATGGTGCCCGGATTTACATCGGTGAACGTACTGTCGGCCTTCTCTGGGTCGACAAGACGGATGTGGTGGATTACGGGAACACCGCCGCCCTCGTCATCGTTGCAGGCGGTGAAAAGGTTGCATGCCAACAGGATGGTGAGCAACACAAAAGGAAAATGTATATATTTCATATTAAAGTCGTTATTTGAGATAATGAATGTATAACTTGGTTTATTCACTGAATTCGTATGCTACCGGTTCTTCGTTCAGTAGCGGATTCTGGATGACATCGCTTTCCGGATAAGGCATCAGGATGTTGCCGTGGTGGATTTCGATGTTCTCGCCCGGTTCCTGCCAATTTTCTATGCCTTCGAGGAAAGTGTCGCCTTCTTTCTTGCCGAAGTGGAGGTAACCGTCTTCGTCTTTCACGATGAGGTCTACTGTGTAGCCGCGGTGTTGGTTCTGGAAGTAATTCAGCATGTAGTCGGGTTTCCAGTGATACCACGATACCATGTCATACCAGTTACAATACTCCATCGAGAACTCTACGCGGCGTTCGCGAATGATGTCTTCGAAGGTTACGCGTTCCTTGCGGGGGATACGTGCACGGTCGCGCACCTGGTTCAATGCTTCCAGGCCGGGACCACCGGTCAGTTCTTCGCTGTTGCCCAGACAAGCTTCGGCATAGGTCAGGTAAACATCGGCAAGGCGTAGGATGTAGGTGTTGAGCGGAGAGTTCATGGACTGGATATAACCGTCGTTGTCGTCGTCCGGACCGCCCGGTACACCTTTTTTAATGCAAGAGGTGGCGCCGTCGTAAGTATAACCACCGTCGGCAATGCAGATGTATGAATAGTATGTACCCGGTGTGCAGAAGGTGGCGTTGCGGCGGATAGTGTCGCCCAACTCATATTGCTGGAGCATATCTATACTTGCCTGATAGCTGCTCCATACGTTTACACCGCCGGTCATCTTGCTGTTGCCGGCGAGGTCGGCAAGCAGAGTGTTGCATACGCCCCAATCACCCAGTGGCACCCACTGCATGGCAATGAGCGATTCGGGATTGTTGTTGTGCTTATACTTGAAGAGGTCTTCATAGTTTTCGTAAAGGCTGATGCCGCTGTTGTTTATCACGTCGGCGGCCAGTTCCTTGGCTTTCTCCAGGTCGGCGTTGTCGCGTGTGCCTCCTTTCCAGCCTGAGCGGGCGAGGTAGACTTTGGCAAGCATGCCTTTTGCACCCCATGCGTTGACACGTCCTTTGGCGGTTGCCACTTCAGGAAGATTCTCGACTGCATAAGTGAGGTCACGAATAACGAGTTCCAGCACATCTTCTTCGCGGTGGAGCGGTTGCATGGGATTGGCAACCACTTTGTCGTTGTCTTCGATGATGATAACCGGTCCCCAGAGGCGAACCATGTAGAAGTAGGCACAAGCACGCATCAGGCGGGCTTCGGCAATGGCTGTGCGCTTGGCACGTTCGCTTACGCTGTTGCTACATTTGGTCTGCACATCACTGATAACTGCATTGGCCATTGTAATGACCGAGTAGAAACCTGTCCATGCATTGGCAAGGTTTTCGCTCAGGGCTGTCACCTTGAAGTTGGTGAACTCGGGAGCTCCCCAGCGACTGAAGTTATCGTTGGCACGGTTACTGCCCAGCGGCACGATGGCGCGGGAGTTGAGGTCGAACCATGCACGGTTGTAAAGCGGTGCAGTGGCTTGTTCGAGTGCATCGTCGGAAGTGTAGTATGTCACATCTACGTAGTTTCCTTCGGGAGCACGTTCCAAAAATGAGTCGCTGCATGCCGTAAGCAGAAGGAGCGATGATATAAGGGTTAGAAATCTGTGTTTCATAACTATATTGAGATTTTAAATGATAAATGATTTGTCTGGCTCATTAGAAATTGAAGTTAAGGCCAAATGTATAGATACGTTGCGAAGGATAGCGCGCATCGTCCACACCACGTAGCAATACATTGTAGTTCAAAGCGCCTATTTCGGGATCGTAGCCTTTGTAGCCTGTGATGGTACAGAGGTTCTGGATGTTGACGTAGAGGCGCAGATGGTCTATCTGCAAACGGCGCAACCATTTCTGTGGGAAGGTGTACCCCAGCGAGATGTTTTTTATGCGGAGGTAGGAAGCGTCTTCAACAAAGCGGTCGGAGATACGGTTGTTGTCGTTGGCGCTACTGGTAGTGATGCGTTGTACTTTGGCTGCATCGGCGTTGGCCACGTAAACATTGGAAAGTACCTCGTCGCCCACTTCGGGGTCGTGCATGGCGATTTGGGCAATGCCGGTAGCTTCTTTCAGCAGGTTGCTGTTACGCATGGGATCGGTGAAGGTGCGGCGAATCAGGTTGATAGCCTTATTGCCCACCGAGCCGTTCAGGAAGATGTTGAGGTCAAATCCTTTATAAGAAAGGTAGTTGTTGAAGCCGAACGTGAATTTGGGTGCCGGATTGCCGAGGAACGTGCGGTCTTTCTCATCAATTACACCGTTGTTGTCGCGGTCTTCATAGATGTAGTCACCTACCCAGATGCCCGATTTGCCGATGGTCTGGTCTTTCGGGATGGCTACTTGGATGCGGTTGCCCGTTTCGTCGAGCAGGAAGTTGCCGTCGGCACCTTTCTTGTAGAAATCTCCTTCTTCCTTGAACATACCGATTACTTTATAGCCGTAGAACTGCCCGACCGGTTCGCCCACCATGGTGTAGGTCAGTGTTTCCGAACCGTTGATTCCCGAAATAGCGGATGATTCGGAGTAGAGCTTCGTCACTTCGTTGTGGTTGATGGAGAAGGTGAGTCCTGAGGTCCAGGTGAAATCACGTGTCTGGATGTTGTGCGTGTTCAGGGTAAATTCTACACCTTTGTTGGTCATGGCACCGGCATTGACCCACGGTGCACGAATCAGACCGCTTACGTAGGTAGGAAGAGAAGCTTGCATCAGCAGATTGTCCGTTTTCTTGTAATAAGCATCGGCGATGAACTCTATGCGGTTGTTGAAGAGGGCGAGGTCGAGTCCTACATTGAAGGAGTTTGTTTCTTCCCACTTCAGTTCACGATTAGGATAGTTGCCTGCATAGAAACCAGTACCCCAGATGGAGGCTGCCGAAGCCATGGTGACGCCGTAGGCATAGGAACCCGCCCATTGGTTACCTACTACACCCCAACCCAGGCGGAGTTTCAGTGAGTTGATGGCTTCCACATCTTTGAGGAAAGCTTCGTTGTTGACTTTCCAAGCCAATGCTACCGAAGGGAACCAACCCCAACGACTTTCTTTGGCAAACGAAGACGAACCGTCGGCACGGAGCGTAGCGGTCAGCAAGTAGCGGTCGTCGTAGTTGTAGTTCAGACGGCCGAAGTATGATTCGATGGCGGATGAACCACGGGAACTGTTGGCTTTTGCTGTTGTGGCATCACCCGCATCCAGTTCGTGTACGGAGTTGAAGAGGAAGTTGGTACGGCTGCCGCTCAGCGACTCGTACTTGTTTTCTTGCGCTTCGTGTCCCAGCATGGCAGAGAGGCCGTGTTTGCCGAAGGTATTATTATAAGTAAAGTAAGTTTTCAATGTCCAGTTGCTTCCGTTGCCGGCTCCACGGCTTGCTGACGACTGCTGCTTGAAGTGCTCGTAGTCGTAGGAGGGGGTAAACTTATAGTCGTTGCTGTAATTGAAGTTGGCGGCATATTCCGTGCGGAATACGAGTCCTTTCCACAGCTTGATGTCGGCAAAGGCGTTGACATAGACTTGTGTGTTGCGACTATAGTTTTCATTTTGGATAAGGTCGGAGAGGGGGTTGGAGAAGTAAGTTCCATACATGTTCTCCGTCTGCATGCCGAAACTGCCGTCCGGGTTGCGGGCAGGCACTTCGGGGAGCTGGTTCAGGGCATTGTAGATGGCACCCGAACCGTCTACGTTGTTGGTCTGCTGTGTACGGGCTACGGAGGCGCGCAAGCCGGTGGTGAGCCACTTGTTGATGTCGTTGTCCATGTTGACGCGGAAAGAGAAACGCTCAAAGTCCGAACCGAATACAATACCGTCTTGCTGCATGTAGCCGCCGGAGAGCGAGTATTTCATGCTCTTCGAACCTCCGGAGATGTTTATCTGATGGTTGTGCATCGGGGCAGTGCGGAAGATTTCATTCTGCCAGTCGGTACCGCGGCTGAGGAGTGAGGGGTCTTTGAACTCTTCGCGTGCACCGAAGCCGATGGTGGCGGCGCGGAGGTTCTGGTAAACTGCATATTCGGGGAGTGTCAGTGTTTCCAGTTTCTTGGGAAGCTGTTGCAAGGCATAGTAACCTTCGTAGGAGACCTTCGTTTTGCCCTCTTCGCCCTGACGGGTGGTGATGAGTACTACACCGTTGGAGGCGCGGCTACCATAGATGGCTGTGGCCGATGCATCTTTCAATACTTCCATGGAAACGATGTCTGCAGGGTTGATGGAACTGAGCACGCTGCTGTTGCTGGTGTTGTTGCCTGAGATGGCTACACCGTCGATAACGTAGAGCGGTTCGTTGCCGTTCAAGGAGTTGATACCACGGATGCTGACCGAGATACCGCCACCCGGAGTTCCGGAATTCTGGGTCACCTGCACACCGGCGGCACGTCCTTGCAAAGCTTGGTCGAGCGAGGTGACTACGGACTTTTTCAGTTCGTCACCCGTCACGCTGACTACGGAACCGGTCAGGTCACTGCGTTTCATCGTACCGTATCCCACTACTACTACTTCGTCCAGCATCTCATTGTCTTCTTGCAGCAGTATGTCGATGCGGGTGGTGCGCTCTACTTTCACCTCTTTGGTGCGGTAGCCGATGTAAGAGACTATCAATGTTTGTCCCAGATTTGCCTGGATGGTGTAACGGCCGTCGATGTCGGTAATGCCGCCCGTATTGGTTTCTTTCACTTTGACGGTGGCTCCTACAAGTGGCTCACCGCCCGATTCTGATTTAACGATACCGGATACTGTTTTGGTTTGTCCATACGTGGAAACAATACCCAAACCTAGTAACACGATAACAAGCAATTGTCTCAATTTTGTCCATTCCCATTGAGAGCATACATTTGCGTGTAACTTCATAATACTTTAATTTAAGATTTAAAAATAACTGTTATTAAAAGCTACTGCAAATATGGAAAGTTATCATAATAGCATAGGTCTATCATGTCTCAAATAACATACCTTTATGTTTCAAGTTATCATTTTAGACTGCGGATGTAATCAGATGGTGATATTCCAAATTCATTCTTGAAGTTTACAGTGAACCTTTTTGGAGAACTGAATCCCACCTCATAGGCAATTTCTGCAATTTGTTTCTGGCTTTCCTTTAGAAGTTGCTTACTGCGCTTCAAACGGATAATCCGGATGAATTCTGCCGGACCTTTACCGGTGATACACATCAGCTTTTTGTAGAGATGGCTACGACTCAACCCCAATTCTGCTCCTAACATTTCCACAGAGAAGTCGGAATCACTCATGCGCTCTTCTACTATTTTGATAGCTTTTTCAATAAATTGTTCGTCTAGTGGAGTGATTGTTATTTCATTAGGTGTCACTTCTATTTTCTGACTGAATTTACGATGGCTTTTTTCTGTCCATTCAATAAATTTCCTGATGCGCAGCTTTAGTAATTTGAAGTCAAAAGGCTTTACGATATAGTCATCGGCTCCTTGCTCAAATCCTTCACTTTTGTATTCTTCTGCCATACGGGCTGTAAGCAATATAACGGGAATGTGGGACCATTGCATGTTTGTTTTGATTTGCCGACATAGCTCTGTTCCATTCATCACTGGCATCATGATGTCGCTTATTACAATATTGACACTGTTTTTTTCTAATATCTTCAATGCCTCTGCTCCATTGTAGGCAACCTGTATGGCGTATTCATCGGACAGGTATTCAGACATGAAACTACAGAAATCCTTGTTGTCGTCCACCAACAAGATGGTATACCGCAATTCTTCCGCATTTGGAACGGGAAGTTCATTCGGAGCTTTGTCATTGTTTAGCAGTTCCGGAAGTAATTCCTCCTTTTCACTGGCATATGTGACGATAGGCAATTTAACGGTAAATACGGAACCTTTAGGAAAATTGTCTGTAACGGAGATTGTTCCTTTGTGTAGATGTACATATTCGTTTGCAATATGCAGGCCGATTCCACTGCCGGTTTTTTCCGAAGTTTGTTGCACCTGATAAAAACGTTCGAAGATATGTTTCTTGTCTTTGTCTATGATACCTTGTCCGTTGTCTGCCACACAGATGCATACATTGTCATCTTCGCGATAAAGATGTACATTGATTTCTCCTTTATCAGGAGTGTATTTGAAGGCATTGGACAACAAGTTGTTCATTACTTTTTTTATTTTAACCGGATCGAAGGACATGTTCAGGTTTTCTACTTCGCACATGAAACAGAAGCTGATGGTATGGTCAAGAGCATACTCTTGAAAAGTACTGCAAATCTCGCGGATAAAGTTGACAATATCTCCCGATTTGTAATGAGCTGTCTCGGCTCCTACATCCAGTTTCCGGAAATCAAGCAGAGAGTTTATCGATGTAAGTAATTGTTGTGCATTTTTATTGATTGTATTTAGTTTTTTGCGTATTCCGTCATCCAGGGTTTCTGACAATAACATTTGTAACGGGCTAATGATAAGCGTCAGTGGTGTACGTAAATCATGGCTTATATTTGTAAAGAACTTTAGCTTCATCTCATTCAGGAGCAACTTTTGTTCTTGCTCCAGTTTTGCTCGTTGTTGCTCCAGTCTTATGTTGTGATGCTTTTTGAATCGGTATATTACATAGGATATTATACCAATGGCAAACAATATGTATAAGATGATAGCAACATTACATAAATATATTGGAGATGAAACGGTTATATTCAACTCACTAGCTTCGTCATTCCATATACCGTCACTGTTACAAGCTTTAATCAATAGTTTGTAATTGCCAGGAGGAAGGGTGGTGAAAGCTACTTTGTTCTCGTTTGTATAGTACCATTGGGTATTTAATCCTTCCAGTTTATAGGCATATCTTATTTTATCAGCATTCAGCAAATCGCCTGCGGCAAATTCGATGGAGATTAAATAATCGTCATATCTGACAGACAATGATGGGGTTCTGCCAAGTACAGTTGTTAATAGTTTACGCCCTTCATATATTGAGTCTACTTCTATATGTTGATTGCCAATGGTCAGATTTGTAAAATACACCTTTGCCAGCGGTCGGCTCTTTTCGGTCAGCTTGTTCGGATTTATAGATGTATAGCCACTGGTGCCTCCCAGCAGTAAATCTCCGCTGGACAATTTACAAGCGGAATGGGAGTTGAAATGATTTTCTGGCAATCCGTCTCTGGTAGAAAGATTCTTGAAAGAAAAGTCTACTCCTTCCTGGGTGTCTGGGGTTACTTCCAATATAGACAATCCGTTACTTGTTGCAAGCCACATGTTACCATGATTGTCTTGGGTTATACTGTTAATGAGATTGTCACACAATCCGTTGTTTACGTCGAACCAGTGTAGTGAATCATTTTTTAAGTCCCAGGCAGTCAATCCTTGTTTATGGGCTAACCACAATATATCTCTGTCGTCCTTGAATACAGTGGAAATGAAGAGCTGCTTGAATGGCTGTGTCTCTTTTCGATTGGCATAAATCATTTCGGGTTTTCTCGTCACGATGTCCATTACACAGAGTCCGTATGTAGTCCCGATATACATTTTGTCTCCATAGTCATAACAGATATTGAGTACATTGATATTATTCCCATCAGGTAGTAGATAACTTGTCGCAGTATTTGTGTCCGGATTAAAACAAACCAAAGTTTCCAGTACATAACCTATCCATAAGTTTCCATATCGGTCTTCCTTCATACTCCATACGCCACTGTATGGCAGTTGGCTGTTCTCTGGAGTAAAATGGCGAATACTGTTGTTCTCATAGCAGAACAATCCGTCTTGATAACTTCCTGCCCAAATCCGTCCTTTATGGTCTTCGAGAAGACTGATGATGGCTATGTCGGGGATGGATAGTTTGCGAATGGCAAATCCTTTTTGCTTTTCTTTTACATAAAGTCCGTTCCCATCTGTTCCCAGCCAAATGTTTCCGGCCTTATCCTCTAAAATGGAGGCTATATCACCGCATTCTTTATGCTGGGTATCAATAAATTCATGGAAGCTTTCGTGATAATAAGAAACTCCTTTTTTGAAATTTCCTAACCAAATGACGCCTGAATCATCACGGTAGATTGTATTTATTCTGTTGGAAGCAAGGGATGTGGAAGACATAGGGGTATTCAGGAGGTTGACAAGGTTATCATTTACGTAGTCATAAATGAATACTCCTTTATGGTCCGTTCCTATCCAGACATGTCCGTTCGAGTCATCCAGTATGCTCCTTACCGCATTACTTTTTGTCTCTATTTTGGAATGGAGATTGATTTGGTTCCATTCCGATTTTATGTTTTTCTTATAGAATATTTGTTCATCGGTATATGAATATAGCCAGATGCCTCCATGATAATCAATGTATATGTGCTTTTCGATAATAGAGTTGGAGGGTAAGCTGATGTTATCTACCCGTTTACATTTCTTTGCGTTGTTCTCTAGTTTCAATAAGGTCGAATTCCAAAGAAGATATAGGTTTTCACCATCATCGCTGATACTCAGTTCCGGAGTTTCTTCTGGAAAGTTTTCTATTTTGAATATTTTAAGGGTTTTATGAGAAAAATTGAAGTAAAAAGCATTTTGGCCTTGCAGTACCCATAAATTGTGTCTTTTGTCAACATGTACTTTGTAGGTACCATTTATCTGGATGCCTATTTTAAGGAGGTATGAGGGAATATCGGTAATGAAGTTGTCTTTGTCTCGGTCGTATATACAATATCTTGCCTCGCTTCCAATCCACAAATTGCCCAAACCGTCTTCCTGTAAGTTCCAGATGTCGTTAGACAATAAAGAATGGATGTCTTTTTCTTTGGGTTGATACACTTTAAAGTTATATCCGTCGTATCGGTTCAATCCATTGGCGGTCCCTATCCATAAAAAGCCTTCACAGTCTTTCAATATGGTTTTTACGTTATTGTTTGAAAGCCCGTTTTCTACTTTCAGATGGCGAAATACATACGGAGTTTGTCCTGCTAACGGCAGATAAGCCAGTAACAGAATAATGAGGGGGAACACTAATTTGTGTAAATAGTTTGTAAAAGACATACTATATAATCTGAAATTGAATTCTCAAAGATAGCAATATCTTATTTAAATAAACGTAAATATGTTGCATTAATAGGTCTGTAATGTTGCATCGCGGTCGTATAAGTCTTAAACATGTCATCCGTTTGTTGTCTTGCGTGTCTTGAAGTGTTTTTCTCATTTATTATTCAACATTTATTTCATACCTTTGCAGGGAAGGACTGGTTCCTGCCAATATGATTAACCTTCTAATACTTTATCGAAAATGAACAGATTCATCATTTTATTTTTATTCTCTTTGGGAATATTGTCAACATGTGTATTTGCCGTAGAGGTGATTCCACTGAATGAAGGATGGAATTTCCACCGGGGTTTTCAGGCACCTGCTTCGGAAATAGTGAAGGTTACTTTGCCTCACACTTGGAATGCGGGCGATGGCATGTTTGGCAATGCCGATTATTATAGGGGATTATGCAATTACAGTCGTAAGTTGTCTGTTCCTGCCCATTATCGGGGCAAACGTTTTTTCTTGAAAGTGATGGCTGCACAGACGGTTGCCGACATTTTTATCGACCATTATTTTGTGATGCAACATAAAGGTGGTTATACGGCATTTGTAGCAGAACTGACTGATTTCTTGGTTCCGGGAAAAGAAAGTGTATTGGAAATTCGTGTCAGCAATGCTCAGACTATGGATATCGCTCCCATTTGCGGTGACTTCAATATGTTTGGCGGGTTGTATCGGGGAGTGGAGCTGCTGGTAACGGAGGATGTCTGCATAGAACCTGCTTATTATGCCTCTTCAGGTGTATTCTTCACTCAGTCCGATGTATCGGAGAAAAAGGCCCATTTGAAAATTGAAGCACTGCTTTCGGCAAGGGAAACTACTGTGACCGGTTGCGAGGTGGAGTTTCGACTATATGACAAGGAAAAGTTGCTTTGCCGTGTTGCCAGTGCAGAGGTGGGTGAGGATAAAAAGGTGATGATGGACATAGTGCTTGAAAGGCCTCATTTGTGGGATGGAGTGAAGAATCCCTATTTATATAAAGGAGTGGTGATATTGCGTAAGGATGGAAAAGAGATAGACCGCCGCGAAGAAGAGATAGGTTTCCGCTACTTTCATGCCGATGCGGAGAAAGGTTTCTTCCTGAATGGAAAGCCTTATCGCTTGAATGGCGTGAACCGGCATCAGGATAGGGCAGAACGCGCTTCGGCATTTTATCCGCAAGACCATGATGAAGATTTGGACTTGATGCAGGAAATGGGATGCAATGCCGTGCGTCTTTGTCACTATCCGCAAGCCAAATACATGCATCAACAGATGGACAAGCGGGGACTGGTGGCATGGGTTGAGATTCCTTTTGTCAATGTTTATGTGAATAATCCTGCTTATGATGAAAACTTGCGCCTGCAATTGAAGGAACTGATTTTACAGAACTACAATCACCCCTGCATTTTGTTCTGGGGGCTGTTCAATGAGATAAATTCCGGTTGGCTGGACCGTCCTTCGCGTATGGCGGCAGAGCTTCATGCTTTGGCCCGTCAGTTGGACTCGAGCCGTCCCACTATGGGAGCCAGTAATCAGGATGACGACTTCAACGGATTCACCGACCTGATTGCTTTCAACAAGTATTTCGGCTGGTATGGCGACAACATGGATGACATGGGGCGCTGGATAGACCGCGAGCATGCAGCACATCCGGAGCGGAAGATGGGCATCAGCGAGTATGGTGCCGGGGCATGCGTATTCCAGCAGGCAGACTCGCTGAGGCATCCGGAACCGTGGGGGCAATGGCATCCCGAAAACTGGCAGACTTATTATCATGTGGAGAATTGGAAACAGCTTCAGGAACGTGAATTCTTGTGGTGCAACTTCATCTGGTGCATGTTCGACTTTTCGGCGGCAGGCCGTAGGGAGGGATCCATTATGGGACGCAACGATAAGGGGCTGGTGACTTACGACCGGAAAATAAAGAAAGATGCCTTTTACTTTTATAAGGCAAACTGGAATCAAGAAGATAAGTTTGTATATATCGCAGGAAAACGATTGGTAAACAGAACCCGCAAAACCGTTGATGTGCAAGTATTCAGCAATAGCGGAGCTGCCAAATTGTATATCAATGGCAAAGCATATGGGACTGCAAAACCTGATTCCGTAAATGTACTGGAATGGAAAGGCATTGTATTGGATACCGGTGAAAATAGAATTGAAGTCAGGAACAAATATGGAGCGGATTGTTGTGTATGGATATGTCCTTTTTAATTTTCATCAGGCGCGGAATGTATAGGAGAGCCACGGGGAATAATGAACCGTGAAATGCTGTACAGTCTGCGCCTGATAGCTTTAATATGTGATTTTCTGTAAATCCGTATTCGGTCCGTGGACTACCAGTTTCCCGTCTGGTTGGATGTCTATGAGGTCGATGAATACCATTCGTTCGTCACCGGTGGTTTCGGTGCGTCCATGGTAGACACAGTAGAGCCGATTGTGAATGTCGATGAGCATACAATGCCCGGTTCCGGTCACGATGCCGCCTTGCTCTGTGTTCTTTTGCAGCACCGGATTGTTGGCAGCCTTTGTGAATGGGCCTAAAGGACTTTGGGAGGTTGCATAGCCCACCGCATAATTCTTTCCTCCGAAGAAGTTTGCAGAGTAAAGCATGTAATAGAGATTCCCGTGTTTCACCATATACGAACCTTCTGTCCAGCGTCTGTTGACCTCATGTGTAGTCACCGAACGGTTCTCCCATTTCGCTTGAGGGTCGTCCATCGTTTTGGGCGGGCAAAGCAATGCTACCGGCTCTCCGATGACACCGGAGAAATCCGGTTTCAGCTCCACGCCGTAAATCCAGCTCTCCTCAATCTCGTCAAACCAGCCCTTTGTTTTGGCCCATGCTGAGACTTCGCTCTCGACGGCATGTTTGTAGCAGCAGCGGGAGTAGTAGAGGTAGGTCTTTCCGGATGCATCGTCAAAGAGTATGTTTGCGTCGATGATAGGATAGCCGGGGTCGAATACCGGTTGGTTGAACAGCTCTTTGAAAGGGCCGGTAGGCTTATCGGCTACGGCTACACCGATACGGAAGTTCTCTTGCTCCTTAGTGGGATTTTCCTTCCAGTTGGCGCTGAACCATAGGTAGTATTTGCCGTCCCGTTCATACACTTCGGGTGCCCAGAAACAGTCGGTGGCCCATGAGTCGGAGGTGCCGCCTTGATAGATGGGACCCTCGTCTGTCCATGTCACCAGGTCATCGGAGGAGTATACTTTAAAACCGTTCGATACTCCGCCCGTTCCGTACATATAGTATTTGCCGTCGGAAGCTTTCAGTAGGAACGGGTCTCCGAAGGCCATGGGCAGGGGATTCTGATATGCTACTTTCTTGTTTCCGCATGATGTTGACAGTAAGGCCAGTAAAAACAGTGTCAATGTGAAAAAAGTGTGTTTCATCTTGTTATAATTTTAATGGTGAAGTAATGAAAAGTGTTTGTATCCGCAAAGTAAACATAATATAGGGAAAGCAGCAAGGAAATTAGATAGAATGCAATCTTTTCATTATTTTTGTGCATCATTCCAAATAATTCTTTGATGGAACAGTCATTTTCGGATATATCGCTATACCACGAGTACCGGTCGGCGAGGGAGACAGAACATTTGGTGTCGCAGAAAACCTGGGATGACCTCAATCTGGATGATTTTTTCGAATGGGCTGACCGTACCTCTTCTTGTGTGGGCCGACAGTACCTCTACGACGTGTTGCATTACAACCGTCTTTCGGAGATTTCGGAACAAGAGGAAGTGATTCGTAAGCTTTCTGCTGACAAGGAGTTGCGTGCAGAAATCCGGTCGGAGTTGCGGAAACTGGATACGCCGGATGCTTATACCATTGCATCGCTATTCTCCATTTCCCATCCCGTGTATTCCCGCCGCTTTTACCGTTTGCTGACTATCTTGCAATTCGCGCCTTTTGTTTTGTTGGGAATAGTTTACATTACGTCTTCGCTTTATGTTTTGGGGATTTTGTGCACATCGGTATTGGTGAACATGGTACTGCACTATCGCAGCAAGGCGCGGATTCAGGGCTATTTCTTTTCCATTCCTCAGTTATGGCAGTTGCTCAGGCAAGCGGAGAAGTTGGCACAGATTCCGTTGTGTGCATCCGTGCATCGGGATATCCAAAAGACTTTGCAGGCATTGCATCCGTTGCGAAAGAAACTTTCCACTTTCCGTTTCAGTATCAGACTGGAGAGCGACATCGCCATTTTCGCTTATTTCTTCACCGAGATAGTGAATGTGTTTTTTCTGCGGGAAGTTATTCCGGTTTCCAAGGCTTTCTTTCTATTGCAGGGTAGACAGGAACAGATTGAAGAGGTTTTCCGCTATTTCGGATTGGTGGATGTGCTTTGCTCTGTTTCCGAACTCCGGAATGGGCTGCCTTATTATGTTTTACCGGAAGCTTGCAGCGAGGGTGAAACGTTTCATGCAGAAGGGCTTTATCATCCGCTTATAGAACGTTGTATCCCTAATGACATTACACTCTGTGGCAAATCTGTCCTTGTTACCGGCTCCAATATGTCCGGTAAGACAACTTTTATCCGTGCCATCGGACTTAACCTGCTTTCCGCACAAGTGCTCCATACTTGTTTTGCTCGCAGTTTCCGTTTTCCTATGGATACTGCGTTATATTCTGCTATCCATCTGGAGGATAGTCTGATGGAGGGAAAAAGTTTCTTTCTGCAGGAGGTGCAAATTGTTCGAGAGATGCTGGAAGCCGGAAAGGAGTGTTGGCGGTTTTTCCTGCTGGACGAGTTGTTCAAGGGGACGAATACGGTGGAACGGATAGCTATAGCCAAAGCTGTGCTGTCTGCTTTGGCGCACAAGAACAGTATTGTGTTTGCTTCCACTCACGATGTCGAACTGGCTTCCTTACTTGAGGACGAATATGAATTGTTTCATTTTTGTGAGTGTGTTGCCGACAATACATTGTCTTTTGATTATAAGTTGAAGCCGGGACCGGTGACGGAACGTAATGCCATCCGGATTATCGAGATGTGCGGCTATCCGCAGGAAGTGGTCAGGGAAGCATATCGGCTTTCAGAGGAGGATGTCCTATAATTTTATTGCTTGTTTTTACGGGGTGGGTGGTTTGCTATACCTCCTTCCTGATACCTTCTGAGAGGGGGTGCAATGACTCAAGGACTGAATGGCATTCAGTCCCTGAGTGAAAGGCTTTCAGTCCCTGACTGAATCCGGTTCGTTCAGTGAGTGAGATGAAAAGGCATGGGAATGCAGGCAGATTGTACTTATATTTGTAATATAATATAAATGGGTACGAGGGCCGGGTCTCTTTTTTCCTTTCAATTATCCAATCAGGAGATTTATGTTTTTCCCCTTCATTTTCTCAATATTCTCTTTCGAGATATGATTGTCTGTGATGAAGGAGTTCACCATAGTTATCGACCCTAAACTTGCGAATGCGCTTATCCCGATTTTGGAAGAATCGGCTACCAGGATGACTTCTTCGGCAGCCTTTATCATGGCCGATTTTACCATCAGGTCGCTGAGGCTTGGATAAGTCAGGCTCATGTCCGGAGATATTCCTGCTGTGGCGAGGAATAATTTGTTGGCATGGAAACCTTTGAGTGAGTCGGCTGCCATCTTTCCGGTCAGTGAAAGGGTAGGCGCTTTGAACTCTCCTCCCGTCACGATGAGGGTGATACCGGGATTTTCGCCCAATATCAACGCTATGTTCAGTGCATTGGTGATGACAGTGAGCTCTTTGTATTGCGTAAGTAGTTTGGCTATTTCTGTAGTGGTGGAACCTGAATCGAGAATGATGCATTCGCCTTCGCGGATAAACGATACCGCTTTTCGGGCTATTTCTCTTTTTTCTTCAATATGGTTTTGGTTGAAGACCTTTCCGGTTTTTGCAAATGAGCCTACGTCTTTTAGGAAAGCTCCACCATGTTCTCTTTGGATATACCCTAATTTTTCAAGGGCTTCCAAGTCTTGTCTGATTGTAACATCCGTAACATTGAAAATCCTGCTTAATTCTTGAACTTTTGCATGTCCGTCTTCGCGGATTAGGTCCAAAATCTTGACTCTTCTTTGGTTTAGTGCCATATCTACTTTATATATTGTTATATCTTGTTGTTCCTGCGATACTCTTGGATATCTTTGATAGCTATAATTTTCAGCTGGAACTTTTCTGCTATTTCAAGTAATTGAGGCAAACGAGCCATTGTTCCATCCTGGTTCAGTATCTCAATGAGGGCGCCACCGGGTGTCAATCCTGCCATTCTTGTCAGGTCTAGCAAGGCTTCTGTATGTCCGTCGCGTCCTAATACTCCATTCTCATGTCCGTAGAGAGGAAAAATATGTCCGGGACGTGCCAATTCCGATGGTTTTATATTGCCAGTAACCAAAGCGCGTATGGTAGCAGAACGGTCATAGGCAGAAACCCCCGTTGTACAGCCGTAGCCCTTCAGGTCGACAGACATGGTGAACGGAGTGCCCAAAAGAGAAGTGTTGTCTTCCGACATCGGGTATAGTTGAAGCTCTTCACAACGGGAACGAGGTAATGGTACACAAAGAAGCCCTCTTCCATGTGTAATCATGAAATTGACAATATCAGGGGTGATTTTTTCGCCGGATACGATAAAATCCCCTTCATTTTCTCTATTTTCATCGTCGACAACTATCACTATTTTTCCTTGCCGAACCGCTTTGATTCCTTCGTCTATAGTATTGAGCATTGTGCAATCATTTAATTTTTTCGCAAAGGTAGTCAAAAAAAGTCAAATGAAAGTTCGTTTTTACTGTTTTTCTTCTTTTTTATTCTAATAATTATCTTTTATTTTATCGATTGCTTTTGTTTTATATTTTATTTATTTGCTTTTCCCTTCTTGTTAATCGTAAAATATGTTAATATAAGGTGAAAATCTTTCGTTTTCTTTCGATTTATACTTTTCTTTTGTTTTATTTGCAAAGGAAACGAAAGTGTATAAGCTATGAAAACAAAAGAATTAATTCTTCAATCAGAAAGAAATCGAAAAAGATTAATTGAAATTATCTATAAAGCAAAAGCCGGACATATCGGTGGAGACTTGTCTTGCCTCAATGTTCTTACTGCTCTTTACTTTGATGTGATGAATGTAGATGCAGGTAACCCTAAGGATAATTTGCGGGATCGTTTCATTTTGAGTAAGGGACATTGTGTGGAGGCTTTGTATGTGACGCTGGAATCCAGAGGGTTCATGGCTAAAGGCATTTTGGACACATTGGGGCAATATGGTTCCATTCTTTCGGGGCACCCCACTATCGGAGTTCCGGGTATTGAAGTGAATACTGGAGCCTTGGGGCATGGCTTGTCTGTCGGGGTGGGTATAGCCATGGCTGCTAAAATGGATAAGAGGAATTATAAAACCTATGTGCTGATGGGAGACGGTGAGCAGGGTGAAGGTTCCATATACGAGGCTGCAATGGCTGCCCGGCAGTACAAGCTGGATAATCTGGTAGCTGTAATAGATCGTAATCATTTGCAGATTAGTGGAGATACGGAAGATGTGATGGGGATTGATGACATCCGTGACCGTTGGACGGCATTTGGTTGGGAGGTAAAGGATATGAATGGTGACGATATGGAAGACATTATCCGGACTTTCCGTTCCATTGATTATGCAAATCACCATCCTCATTTGCTGGTGGCTCATACAACAAAAGGCAAGGGAGTGTCTTTTATGGAGGGAGTGGCCAAATGGCATCATGGGGTTCCGAACAACGAGCAGTATGAACTGGCTATTCGGGAAATTTCAGAAAGGATAAAAAATTTAGAATATAATTGATATGATAGCTTGCAGAAAAAGTTTCACCGACACTTTGTTGTCATTGGCCCGGATGGACAAAGATATCATTGCTGTGACAACGGATGCACGTGGTTCGGTGACGTTAAATGATTTTGCCAAAGAATTGCCACAGCAATTCGTGGAGTGTGGTATTGCGGAGCAGGATGCTGTGGGTATTTCAGCCGGGTTGGCTCATAGCGGAAAGAAAGTGTTTGTGTGTGGCCCGGCATGTTTTTATGTGGCTCGCAGTCTGGAACAGGTAAAGGTTGACTTGGCTTATAGTCAGAACAACGTAAAGATATTGGGAGTAAGTGGAGGAGTAGCTTACGGAGCTTTGGGGGCTACCCATCATAGCTTGCATGATATTGCCGTGTTACGTACTTTCCCCGGTATGAATATTGTGTTGCCTTGTGATGCCCGACAGACAAAAAAACTGGTTGAGTTTTTGATTGACTATCCTGAACCGGTTTATGTTCGTGTAGGACGTGCAGCAGTTCCTGATGTCTATGAGAACGATGATTTTGATTTTGCCATAGGTAAGGCAAATAGGTTATTGGACGGGACCGACTTGACAATCATTGGAACCGGTGAAACCGTATACCATGCACATCAAGCGGCTTTGGAGTTGCGTAAATATGGTATTTCAGTCCGGGTACTGGATATGTCCTTTATTAAACCTTGTGATGAGGAGGCTGTTTTGAAAGCTGCTTCTGAAACCGGTCGTATTATCACGGTTGAGGAGCATAGTCAGTATGGAGGCCTCGGAGCAATGGTGACTGAAATCATTTCCGAAAATCCCGTACCCGTGAAAATTTTGGGGATTCCTGACGAGAATGTGGTGCATGGGAGTTCTTCCGAAATTTTTGCCCATTATGGGTTGGATGCACCTGGTATCGTGAAAACTGCCCTTGACTTCCTTAAGTAAGAAATAATCAGCCTTTAATAATACCTAAAATGAAAAACTTGATAATTGCAATAGACCAAAGCACCTCGGCCACCAAGGCTATGCTGTTCAATGAGAGGTGTGAAATGCTGAAGCGTGTCAATGTCACTCACGAACAATATTATCCCCGAACTGGATGGGTGGAACATGATGTTGAAGAAATTTATCGGAATGTGCTGAAAAGCATTGCTGAGTTGATTGAAGAGGAAACGGCAGACAATATGTATTCGTTGGCTATCACTAATCAACGCGAGACAGTGGTTGTATGGAATAAACATACGGGTAAACCGCTATACAATGCTGTGGTATGGCAATGTATGCGTGGTGCTGATATCTGTAATGACTTGAAAAATAGAGGATACAGTGAGTTTGTACAAGCAAGAAGTGGCTTGTTGTTAGACCCCTATTTCTCGGCTAGTGGTGTGAAGTGGATACTTGACAATGTGGAGGGAGCCCGTCAGGCTGCTGATAATGGAGACTTATTGATGGGAACCATTGACACGTGGCTGATTTGGAAGTTAACCGATGGTAAACGCCATGTGACAGATTATACGAATGCTTCCAGGACCCTTTTATTGAATATTCATACAATGCAATGGGATAATGACTTGTTGGAATTGTTCACTATACCCAAAATCATGATGCCGGAATTGTTGCCTTGTGATGCTGTTTTTGGAAAAACTACGGTAGGTGGGCTGTTCAAGAGCCCTATTGCCATTGCCGGTGTATTGGGCGATTCGCATGGGGCACTGACTGGGCAGATGTGTTTTGAAGAGGGATTAGGTAAGGTCACTTATGGTACCGGTTCATCAGTAATGGTGAATATTGGCGAAAAGGTTGCTACAGCTCCTCGGGGATTGGTCACTTCCATAGGTTTTGCCGCACTTGGAAAAGTGTTCTATGCTTTTGAGGGGAATATTCATTGTACTGGCGGTACTATCAAGTGGTTGGAACAGAGATTGCAGATGATCGGTTCGCCCGATGAAGCAGAAGAACTGGCTGTTACTGTGGAAGACAATGGAGGGGTGTATGTTGTACCGGCTTTTGCCGGACTGGGTGCTCCTTGGTGGCAAGGGGATATAAAGGCGGCCATTTTAGGGATGACTTTAGGTACCGGGAAGCCACATGTTCTTAGGGCGGCGCTTGAATCCATAGCTTATCAAGTTAATGATTTAGTCAAAGCGATGACCACTCAGGCAGGTATAAAACTGAAAGAAATCAGGGTTGACGGAGGACCTACAAAAAATAAATTTTTAATGCAGTTCCAGGCTGACTGTTTACGTGTACCGATCAATTGTTCGGATGTTGAGGAGGCCTCGGCTTTGGGAGCTGTTGTGATGAATGGAATGGCCCGCAAGATATGGACGAGCTTTGAACAAGTGGCCGTATTACGCCGGAGCCGCTACCGAATAGAACCGCAGGGCAACTTACCACTGATGGAGAAATGGTGTGAAGGCTGGCTGAAAGCAGTAAATCAATTAATCGGATAAATATTTTCTAAGTATAATTTTAACACCAACTATTTACGATGAAAAACAAGGAAAGAATGTGCTTCGGTATAATTATCGGCACTCGTGCTTATTTTAATTCTGAATTGGCCAAAGATGTTCGCAAACAGCTGTTGAGAACACTTGCAGACGAAGGCTATGACTATGTAATTTTACCTGAAGATGCTACTCCTACTGGCAGTAGCAGTATTGAAACCCGTGAAGACGGATTGAAATGTGCCGAACTGTTCCGTCAAAATCGTGACCGTATTGACGGCATTATAGTATCTCTACCCAACTTTGGCTTTGAGATTGGAATAATCAATGCTATCAGTGTGGCTGATTTGAATGTTCCCATTTTGGTACAAGCCTGTGACGACGAGAATGACAAGGTGGACTTGGACAGCCGCCGTGATGCTTTCTGTGGTAAAATTTCTGTTTGCAATAATTTGTATCAATATGGTATTCCTTTTACAGATACCACGCTGCATACCTATTCTATATACTCTGAACTATTGGCTAAGGATATTAATAAGTTCGCCGGTATCTGTCGTGTGGTCAATGGTTTGCGCCATGCACGTGTCGGTGCTATCGGTGCCCGTCCAGCCGGTTTTCAGACGGTACGTGCCAGTGAAAAACTGTTGCAGAAGAGTGGTATTACAGTCGTTCCTGTCGATCTTTCTGAAATACTCGGTGCTGCCCGTAAGATTGAGGATACAGATGTGGAACTGCTGAAGAAACTTGAAGAGATTAAGTGTTATGCAGTAGTTCCTAAAGAATACAGTGACAAGCTGGTGCTTCAGGCAAAGTTTGGCGTGGCTGTGGAACGGTGGATTGAAGCCAATCAGATTGATGCTGTGGCTGTTCAGTGTTGGGACTCTTTGGAACAGAACTATGGTTGTGCAGCTTGTGTGACAATGAGTATGCTGGGTGAAAAACTACTACCTGCCGCTTGTGAGGTTGATATTGCCGGTGCTGTATCCATGTATGCTTTGACATTGGCAGCGCAAGGTCAATCGGCATTACTTGACTGGAACAATAATTTTGCGGAAGACCGGAATAAATGTGTGTGTACTCATTGCGGTAATTTCCCGAAATCGTTTGTCAGAAATGACTTAAAGCTTGGTACACTTGGCGTTCTGGGACGTACGCTAGGTAAGGTCAATACATTCGGTGCTGTATATGGCAAAGTGACTAAAGGTGATTTCACATTCTTCCGTATTTCCACTGATGATACTAAAGGCGTTATCAAGGCTTATTTGGGTACTGGTGAAATCACGGATGATCCGTATGGAATGGATGGATGTATAGCTGTTACCAAAGTGGATAACTTACAGATTTTGATGAAACATATTTGCAAGAATGGTTTTGAACATCATGTGGCTATGGTTCGTAATGATGTAAAGGATATTCTGAATGAGGCCATCGAGGGTTATTTGGGGTGGAATCTGTATGTGCATGAATAAATAGGTAAACACACGGTAAACAACAGAAAATAAATTATGATACTTGTTGACAACTATATTGGGGCCATTCTGTGTTGTGTCTATTGTTGCCTCTGTTGGGGCTCTTGGGCGAATACGCAGAAGATGGTGACATCGAAAAGCTGGAGTTTTGAGCTTTTCTACTGGGATTTGACTTTCGGTTTATTTTTCACAGCTCTGTTAGGTGCCCTGACATTGGGTAGCTTGGGAAGTGAAGGTCGTACTTTCTTTGAGGATTTGGCAGTAATGGACTGGAATAGTATGAAGTATGCGCTCCTGGGCGGTATTGTATGGAATTTCGGTAATATCTTTCTGACAGCAGCCATTGCTGTAGCTGGGATGTCGGTAGGTTTTCCCATTGGTGGGGGCTTAGCTTGGATAGGCGGTATAATTTTTAATTATCTACTGATATCTTTAGCTGGCGAAGTATACCCTGGAAACCAGACATTGCTTTGGATAGGAGTAGCTGTTATTGTGATAGCCATCTGCATTTGTGGCAAGGCTTATGGAAAGATGTCGGCAAGTCAGGCGTCTACTCCTAAAAAAGGTATCTTATTGGCTATTGTAGCGGGGTTGGCCATTATGTTCTTCTATGGCTTGGTTGTAAAATCACTAAATCCTCAGTATGTAACGGGTGGTACGGGAACACTGACTCCCTATACCGGTGTATTTTGTTTTGCTGCCGGTGTCCTTATCACGACTCCTGTCTTTAATACGTTTGCTATGAGTCATCCGGCTCAGGGAAACAAGGTGACAATGAAGGATTATCTGAAAGGTGACACCCGTACACATCTGATTGGTATGTTGGGAGGTTTTATTTGGATGAGTGGTATGGTAGTCAGCTTTATGGGAGCTGGTTCTGCCAATCCGGCTATAGCCTATGCATTGAGCAATGCCGCACCGGTGGTAGCCATGATTTGGGGATTCTTTGTATGGAAGGAGTTCAAAGGCGCTCCAAAGGGGACTGTACCTATGATTGCAACCATGTTTGTGCTCTTTGTTGTGGGGCTGGTACTGATTACTCTTTCAAACTGATATTTTAAATTCATTGTTAACCCAAAATAATATTAAATGAAAACGATTGTAACACAAATTAGACAGAAAAGGTTAATGGCCTTAGTGCTGTTCCTTTTGGTAGGTATGACATCTGTTTTTGCACAGAAACAAGTAAATGTATCTGGCAGAATTACTGATGAGCTTAATGAACCGATGATTGGTGTAAGTGTATTGGAAAAAGGAACGACAAATGGTGTTATAACTGATTTGGATGGCAATTATACCTTATCAGCGAGCGAGGGTTCCACTATTGTCTTTTCGTATATCGGGTATGTGACCCAGGAAAAGAAAGCCGTTGCAGGTACTATGAATATTATACTGAAGGAAGATAGCAAGACTTTGGATGAAGTGGTTGTTGTAGGATATGGTGTACAGAAGAAAAGTTCCGTAACAGGGGCGATTTCTTCCGTAAAAGCAGAAGATTTTGAAAATCGTACCATAACCAATGCTGAGCAGGCCCTGCAGGGTAAAACAGCCGGTGTGCAAATTATTTCTGCATCTGCGGCTCCTGGTTCGAATCCCGCCATTCGTATCCGTGGATATAGCAGTAATGCCAGTTCAGATCCTTTGTATGTGGTCGATGGTTTGCGTACGAAAGACATCAGTAACCTCGATCCGAATGATATTGAGAGTATGGAGGTGTTGAAGGATGCTGCTTCTGCTGCTATCTATGGTGCCCAGGCCGGTAATGGTGTTGTCTT
Organism: Bacteroides sp. D20; assembly: GCF_003436255.1. Taxonomy (NCBI): domain Bacteria; kingdom Pseudomonadati; phylum Bacteroidota; class Bacteroidia; order Bacteroidales; family Bacteroidaceae; genus Bacteroides; species Bacteroides sp. D20. The sequence continues at coordinate 221,577 of NZ_QSOO01000006.1, forward strand.
GATTACCACCCGGAAGGCAAAAAAAGGAGTTCGTCGTATTTCTTATGATTTCCAGTTGTCCTCCCAGTCTTTAGGTCGTACTCCTGATATTCTGAATGCTCAGGAATATGTCAATTATATGACTGAAGGTAATCTTATTCCCAGAGAAACAATAGATAGGTATTGGGATGGAAAGACAAATACCGATTGGATAGAAGAGACATTTGAATCATCCATGATGCAGCGTCACAATGTCAATTTCCAAGGTGCCAATGATAATGGCTCATTATTCGCCTCACTCTCTTATTTAAGTAATAATGGTCCCATTGTTGGCAATAAGGATGTTTTTGACCGCATTACCGGCACTGTCAATGCAGATTATAAAATAAAGGATTGGTTGAAGTTCACGACAAACAATTCATTTTCCCGTTATCATGTACAGTCTGTAAGCGAAGGTTCGGCAACCGGTTCTCTGATGCTGTCTGCCATTCAGCTTGACCCTCTGACGCCGGTCACCTATGCACCGGACAAACTGCCCGACACTATGATTAACTATATGAATCAGGGACATACTCTGCTTCAGAATGCCAATGGTGATTATTATTCCATTTCCCCTTATGGCGACTCCAATAATATCAATCCGTATATCATGCGTGACCGTGGCACAACGAAAAGGGATGGTTTTGTATTCAGCGGTTCCACTTATCTGGATTTTACTCCGATCAAAGAGTTGGTCATCACTTCACGTTTGGGATACCGTTATACTTACAGCAATTCCTACGGCTATGTTATGCCTAACATTACTTGCTCTGACCTTTATCAGGACTATGTATCGGTAAGTGCGACAAGCTCCAACACCACGTACTGGCAATGGGAAAACTTTGCCAACTATACCAAGACATTTGCAGATAAGCACAATGTAAACGTGATGCTTGGTATGTCCTATTCTTCCAATACTTCCTTTGGAGTGACGGGAGGAATCAATGGTAGCCGTTCCGGCGACAAGGTTGATTTGGGTATTACCAAGTTGGATCCCAATTATGCCTATTTTGCTTTTCGGACCGGTACTGCCACTCGTACGGTAAGTGGTGGAGAGAAGCGGAGGTATGCCAATCTTTCTTACTTTGGCCGGGCATCTTATGACTATGCAGGCAAGTATTTTGCCCAATTCACCCTTCGTGCGGATGCAGCCGACTTGTCTATCCTTCCTTTGCAGAAACGTTGGGGCTATTTCCCGGCTGTGTCTGTCGGCTGGGTACTTTCCAACGAGAAATTTATGGAAAACCTCAAGTCAATCTCTCATTTGAAGTTGCGTGCAAGTTGGGGACAGAATGGTAGTATCGCCGGTTTGGCAGACTATATGTATGATGCTACGATTTTGTCTGGAATCAATTATCCGATGTCAGGTGATGTGTCTTATGAAACAGGTTCGTTGCCATCTGCAACCGGTAACTATGATTTGAAGTGGGAAACTTCCGAACAGATAGACTTGGGTATCGACCTCCGGATGCTGAATGACCGTTTGAGCTTCGGATTTGACTATTATGAGAAGAAAACCAAAGACTTGATTGTAACCGGTATTACTCCTTCTTTGATTGTGGGTAACACTACTTCACCTATGAATGCGGGAAATGTCAAGAACAGCGGATTTGAGTTTGAACTCTCATGGCGTGATCATATCAAAGATTTCAGTTATAGTGTAAAAGCTAACATCGCTACTTTGAAGAATAAAGTAACTTATCTTCATGAAACATTGGAGCGTATTGCCAGTACAACAAGTGCAGGTATCGGCACTATGAATTATTTTGAAGAAGGACATCCCATTTGGTACATGCGCGGTTATGAGTGCACGGGTATTGATCCGCAAACGGGTGACCCAATGTTCAAAGACAAGAATGATGATGACATTATTGGAGATGCCGACCAGACAGAGATCGGTTCTGCCATTCCCGACTTTACTTATGGTATTACTTTGACAGCTGCCTGGAAAGGCCTTGACCTGACAATCTTTGGTTCCGGTTCTCATGGCAATGATGTGTTTGCCGGCTATAACCGTACTTCCCGTATGAAAGCGAATACCTTGAAGGAATTCTATGACGGACGGTGGATTGCTGTGGGAGACAATGCAAAATATGCCCGTTCCAATCCCAGCAATTATGATAAGTATTTAAAGAGCTCCAAATTTGTATTCGACGGCTCATATTTTAAAATCAAGCAGATACAGTTGGGCTATAACCTGCCTAAGAATTTGTTGAAGCAGGTGGGTTTGAGTAACCTTCGTTTGTATTGTTCTTTAGACGACTTCTTCACATTTACCAAATATCCCGGATTTGATCCTGAATTTACGAGTACAGGCAATGCGATGGGTTTGGATATGGGCTCTTATCCGTCCAGCAAGAAAGTCGTGCTCGGTCTTAACGTAGTATTTTAATCTTTAATTCAATACGAAATATGAAAGCAAAATATATTTTATCAAGTCTGTTACTTGCCGGCTGCACTTTCTTTTCCTCTTGTGAGGACAATCTGGATATTTCGCAGCATGGGGTAAGCACTTTCGAAAATTTCTATAAAACGGATGCCGATGCGGAAGAAGCCATTATAGCCTGCTATAGCAATTGGAAGGACACCTATGAGCCTGCGTTCTGGCTGAAGAATCTTCTTTCTGACGATTGCTATTCGGCAGGGGAAAGCTGGACGGCTGCCAGTGCGCAGTTGCTGTCGACCTATACGTTCGACTCTGATTTTTCCCATATTAAAACGTTGTATACGAATCTTTATAAAGTGATTTATGCCGCCAACATTGTTTTGCAGTATGTAGGCGATGATTCTGAGGTTAAGCTTCGTGCACGTGCAGAGGCAAAGGTTTTCCGTGCGATGTCCTACATCGAATTGATCAGTCTTTGGGGAACTCCGCCGTTGGTGGACCATCCGTTGAAAGCAAACGAATATTCCCAGGCAAATGGCAATACAGAGGCGCTGTGGGCATTGGTGAACCAAGATTTGACCGAAGCTGTCAACAGTGGCAATTTGGAGGAAAAGACAAGCTTGGACAACTTTACCTATCGTATCACCAAACAATTTGCACAAGCCTTGTTGGGCAAGGCATACGTATTCCAGAAGAATTATGGTGCTGCTGTTACGGTTTTGGATGAGGTAATCAATAGCGGGAAGTACGACCTTTACAGTGATTATGAGAATATCCAGACTACCAAAGGCGAGGCGAATTGTGAAAGTCTGTTTGAAAGTAATTATGTTTACGACGCCAACAATGTTACCGGCATTATGAGTAACATGATTTGGGTATATGTGCATTGGCGTGGAGACATGCTTGCATTCAATGAGCCTACTCAAATCTATTCTCATGGAGGCTGGGGATTTTTTAATCCGACGAAGGAAAGCTACGATGCGTTTGTCGAAATGGGAGATACTTATCGGTTGAATGCCTCTATCAAGACATACCGGCAAATGGAGGATATGGGTATCTCATTGAGCAATGCCATAGCTTATATGCCGGACAATGCCGGTTACTTCAGCTGGAAATACCGTGTTTATGAAGCAGATGTCATTAACTATTGGTGGTTGCGTTGTCCTAACAATACCCGTGCCATGCGTTATGCCGAGGTTCTGCTGCTTGCTGCTGAAGCGAGTCTTCAGTCCGGAAATGCAAGTAAGGCTGCCGGATATGTGAATAAAGTGCGTGACCGTGCCCAGTTGCCTGCATTGGGCAACGTTTCTATGGATGATATCAAGAAGGAGAAGCGTCTGGAGCTTTGGATGGAAGGCTGCCGTTACCAGGATTTGATTCGGTGGGGTGATGCTGCTACGGTACTTGCCAAGAGAGGGCAGGAAAGACCGGCTCTTTACAAAGACGGCCGTGTAAGCTGGGATGAGCAGAAAAATGCTTCTGCCGGCTTCAAGAGTGGTAAGCATGAACTGCTTCCGTTCCCTGCCACTGAAATGAATGTCAATAAGAATATGACCCAGAACCCGGGTTGGTAATTAATCAATAAAACTTAGTTTATGAATAAATTAAAATGCTTATTCCTATCAGGCCTTATGGCTGTGATGCCGGTTTGCATGAGCGGACAGCAGACGCCCGGTGAAAAATCGTCAAAACCGCGTGTCATCATTACTTGTGACCCGGAACTTGATGACCTGAACTCTTTGATACGTTTCCTGCTTTTCAGTACGGATTTCCGTGTGGAAGGCTTGATTTATGCCAGCAGCCAGTTCCATTGGAAAGGTGACGGGCACGGCACGAAGTGGTATGTGCCGGGACGTGAATATTCCCGTAATGGCATAGACTACGGACCGATGGAAAGTTGGCGTTGGGATCCGGATGAACGTTTCATTGACGATGCTGTGGAAGCTTATGAGAAAGTATATCCCAATCTGAAAGTGCACGACTCGTCTTATCCGACTCCCGAATACCTGAAGTCTAAAGTGCGTATCGGTAATATCGAGTTCGACGGTGATATTTCCAAGGACACTCCGGGGTCGGAGCTGATTAAAGCTGTATTGCTCGATGATTGTACGGATCCGGTATTCATCAATGCTTGGGGAGGTGGCAGCACCATCGCCCGTGCCTTGAAGTCCATTCAGGATATTTATGAGCATACCGATGCCTGGAAAGGCATCCGTGAGAAGATAATAGGAAAAGTGGTCCTTTCCCTTTCGGGTGATCAGGATGATACGTATGCACGGTATATCCGACCTTTCTGGCCGGAACTCAGACAAATGGAGATGGGGGGCATGACAGTCGGCCTGGCTTATAATGCACAGTTAAGAGCCTCCAAGGAAAATCAGATTTTCTACTCTCCGGAATGGATGCAGGAGAACATCCGCAGTAAAGGTCCTTTCGGCGAGATGTATCGGGTCTGGGGAGACGGTAAGCAGATGGTGAAAGGTGATAAGTTCGATTTCTTCGGTTTGTCGGGTTATACGATTGATGAATTGAAAAAGCAAGGCTATGTGGTTTGGACCGGAATCCAGCCGAAAGGGTCCTATCTGGCTGAAGGCGACACTTACTGTTTCCTGAATTTGATAGGTAACGGCCTGCGTGGTCACGAAGACCCCACTTATGGGGGATGGTGCGGTGGAAGAACCGTCCTTCCCGATTCGGTGAAGAATCTTCCGCGCATGGAACAGATAAAGTATAGAGCCGAGCACTATCCTTTGCCCGACTTCACTGCTCCGGTAATGAATGGATTGGCTGCCCGTTTTAAATGGTCGGTCACTCCAAACTATGCCGACGCAAATCATGAACCGGTGATAAAAGGGGCGCTTGCCATGAGTGCCAAGCCGGGTGAGAAGCTGAAACTTAAATACACTGTAACCGATCCGGATAAGGATGCCCTTACCATTAAATGGTGGCAATATGTGTCAGCCGGTACATATCGGGGCAAAGTAGCGGTAGATGACCCTGCTTCTGCAAATACAACTTTTACTGTTCCGGCTGATGCCAACCCCGGTGATACCATCCACTTGATTTTGGAAGCTACGGATAACGGTACGCCACAGATGAACCGCTATCATCGTCTGATTATTACAGTGGCAGAATGAACTTGAATCAATGAACTTTAATTTGAAGAACTGAAATGAAAAAGATTATATTGGCCGCATTTATGGCAGCCTGTGGACTGCAAATGTCTGCCCAGCAGAATTTGTTTGTAGCGCAAGACCTCGAGTCTGCAATTGTGAACAAAGATAACACAGTGACTTTTAACTTTAAGGCTCCTGATGCCCAAAAGGTGCAGATTGCCGGTGACTTTGCCGAAAAGGCGGAGGGACAACACATTGGAGGTATGGTGGGAGCAGGTTTGATAGACATGACAAAGAATTCAGAAGGAATTTGGACCTATACTACCAAGCCGTTGGATTCAGAACTTTATAGCTATGAATTCATGGTAGATGGTGTGCCGACTATAGACCCTAACAATGTTTATGTCTATCGTGACTTTGCTACCACAAGCAATGTGTTTATTGTAGGGAATGGTAAGGCAGATTTATATAAGGTAAATAAAGTTCCTCATGGAACATTGGCCCATCGTTGGTATCACTCTGATGGTATGAAAATGGATCGCCGTATCAATATCTACACGCCGGCAGGTTATGAACAATCCGGTGATAGGAAGTATCCGGTACTCTATTTATTGCATGGTATGGGAGGGGATGAAGATGAGTGGACAACTTTTGGACGTGCTGCACAGATTCTCGATAATTTGATTGCACAAGGCAAGGCTGAACCGATGATTGTCGTGATGCCCAATGGGCATGCTGCCATGGAGGCTGCACCTGGTGAGAGTAGTCTGGGATACTATAAACCTTACCATATGAAGAATGGAACCATGGACGGTGCTTTTGAAGCCTATTTCCCTGAGATTATCACGTTTGTAGAAAGTAATTATCGTGTACAAGCGGACAAAGCTCATCGTGCTATTGCGGGGCTTTCAATGGGTGGTTTTCATTCTGCCAATATTTCTTTGAACTATCCTGATATGTTCGACTATGTAGGTTTATTCTCTGCGGCCCTTAATGTCCAGAGTGCAGGTCAGAAAAATAGTCCGGTTTATCAGGATATGGATAAAAAGTTAGCTGTTCAGTTTGATAAGGCTCCCAAACTTTACTGGTTGGGTATCGGTAAAGACGATTTTCTTTATAGAAACAATGCAGCTTATCGCGCTGATTTGGATAAAAAAGGATATAAATATGAGTTTATGGAAACTCCTGGTGGACATGTATGGACCTGCTGGCGTATTTATCTCTCTGTATTTGCTCCCAAGTTGTTTAAATAAATCTGACTAGGCTATGAAAAAACAACTGTTTTATTTGCTGTTGGCTGCAGGCGTGTTGAGCGCTTGTGGCCCTGCGGCTCCTCAATTGGGTAAAGATTCTGTTGAGGATGTTATTGGTGCCATGACTTTGGAAGAAAAGGCACATTTGGTTATCGGTACCGGAATGGTGGGTACTTCGGGTGACAGTACGGTGATTGGCACTACAAAGAAGTTGGTTCCCGGTGCAGCAGGTACTACTTATCCGATACCCCGTTTGGGAATTCCTGCCATTGTGTTGGCTGATGGACCTGCAGGTTTACGTATAGATCCTATCCGCGAAGGGGATTCTGCTACTTATTATTGTACACATTTTCCTATCGGTACGTTACTTGCTTCTACTTGGAATCAGGATTTGGTAGAGGAAGTTGGAAAATCAATTGGTAATGAAGTGTTGGAATATGGTGCGGATGTTTTACTGGCTCCTGCTTTGAATATCCATCGGAATCCTTTGTGCGGGCGTAATTTTGAATATTATTCCGAAGACCCGTTGGTGTCTGGCAAGATAGCTGCTGCATATGTTAGAGGGATACAGAGCAACGGAGTGGGAACTTCCATCAAACATTTTGCTGTTAACAACCAGGAAACCAATCGGAATGCTAATGATGCTCGTATCACTCCTCGTGCCTTACGGGAAATCTATTTGAAGGGGTTCGAAATTGCAGTGAAGGAATCGGCACCATGGACAGTAATGTCCTCTTACAATCATATTAATGGCACCTATGCTTCTGAGAATACAGACTTGCTGTCCACTTTATTGCGTGATGAGTGGAATTTCGAGGGTATGGTGGTAACTGACTGGTTTGGAGGGAAGGATGCCGTGGCTCAGATGATAGCAGGTAATGATATGCTCCAACCGGGAAGGGCTAACCAGTATGATATGATTATCGAAGGGGTGAAATCCGGAAAATTGGATGAATCCATACTGAATCGTAATGTGAAGCGTGTTCTTGAACTTATTCTCCAAACTCCTCATTTTAAAGAATACAAATATTCCAATAAACCTGATTTGAAGGCGCACGCAGCAGTTACCCGCCAGTCAGCGACTGAAGGAATGGTTTTGTTGAAGAATAATAACGAAACCTTGCCATTTGAAAGGAAGGTCAGAAATATAGCTCTTTTCGGGTGTACTTCCTATGATTTCATAGCAGGAGGTACCGGCTCAGGTAATGTGAATCGTGCCTATACAGTCTCATTATTGGATGGTTTGAAGAATGCTGGATACCAGATAGATGAAGCATTGAAGGCCGATTATGAACAGTATATTGAGGCCGAGAATAAGAAAAATACTCCTGACTCGTCTCAGCCTTTCTCCAGATTTATGCCGGTACCTCGCCCGACAGAACTTATCCCTACTACAAAGGTGTTGTCAGAACAAGTTGCTAAAGCGGATGTTGCATTGGTTACGCTGGGACGTACTTCCGGTGAATTTGTAGACCGTAATGTCAGTGATTTTGAACTGAGTGAGGAAGAATTGCAACTGCTGAAGTCCGTCAGCCAAGCTTTCCATGCTGCTGGGAAGAAAGTGGTGGTGGTATTGAATATCGGAGGTGTAATCGAAACAGCTTCTTGGAAAAAACTACCGGATGCTATTTTGCTGGCTTGGCAGGCAGGACAGGAGGGTGGAAATAGTGTGACGGATGTGTTGAGCGGTAAGGTATCTCCATCGGGTAAGTTGACAATGACTTTCCCGAACAAGTTGATGGACGTTGCTTCTTCGACCAATTTTCCTATGGATGCTAGGGCTAATACAGATGTGAGGAATAAGGAGGACAAAAGCTCTTCAGTGAAGAATGTAGACTATACGGATTATGAAGAAGATATTTTTGTCGGTTATCGCTATTTCGATAGTTTCGGAAAGCAAGTGTCTTATCCTTTCGGCTATGGTCTTTCGTATACAACATTCGAGTATGTCAATCCGTCTGTCAAAGTTGATAATGGTATATATTCTGTTTCTATTGATGTGAAGAATGTTGGTAAGTTTGCAGGGAAAGAGGTTGTTCAGCTTTATGTCTCCGCTCCCAATAGGTTTCAGATGAACAAACCGGAAAAAGAACTTAAAGCTTTTACCAAAACTAAGGAATTGAGGCCAGGTGAGACTGTTACTGCCACTTTGAAACTGAACACTACGGATTTGGCTTCTTATGATGAAGCTTCTTCTTCATGGGTAGTGGATGCTGGAAATTATAAGTTTTTGATTGGAACCTCTTCCAAGGATATTAAGGCTGTACTTGATGTTGATGTGGTATCAGTTGTGGAAAAAACAAATGACATATTGAAACCACAAGAGACTGTTAATACGATAAAACGCTGAAGGTGAGTATAATATTATTCTTGGTTGTGATTAGGTTGATTTGTAGTGCTTAGGTAAATTAATTGTAATTGGGTAAAATTGGGAAAGAAGCTGCCTCGGAGTTATGAGGTAGCTTCTTCTTTTATTTGGTAATAAGATAAATTAATACCCTCCGTGTCCTACTTACGATATAAATCCCTATCTTTGTGGCGCTTTTTAGCTGAAAATAAGATTCAAATTAATTTAGATACAACAGAAAATGGCACAAGAAGACGTTTTTAAGAAACTCGTATCACACTGTAAGGAATATGGTTTTGTGTTCCCTTCCAGCGAGATTTATGATGGACTGGGAGCTGTGTATGACTATGGTCAGATGGGTGTGGAACTGAAAAATAACATCAAGCAATACTGGTGGCAGAGTATGGTGCTGCTGCACGAAAATATTGTCGGTATCGACTCAGCAATCTTTATGCACCCCACCATCTGGAAAGCCAGCGGACACGTAGATGCTTTCAATGACCCTTTGATTGACAACCGCGATTCCAAGAAACGTTATCGTGCCGATGTGTTGATAGAGGACCAGCTTGCTAAGTACGATGACAAGATAAACAAAGAAGTGGCCAAAGCTGCCAAGCGTTTTGGTGAGGCTTTCGATGAGGCTCAGTTCCGCAGTACCAACGGTCGTGTGCTGGAACACCAGGCCAAACGTGATGCCTTGCATGAACGTTTTTCCAAGGCTTTGAACGATAATAATCTGGACGAACTCCGTCAGATTATCCTTGACGAAGAAATCGTTTGCCCTATCAGTGGCACAAAGAACTGGACAGAGGTACGCCAGTTCAATCTGATGTTCTCAACTGAAATGGGCTCTACCGCCGATGGTGCCATGAAGATATACCTTCGCCCGGAAACGGCACAAGGTATCTTCGTAAATTACCTTAATGTACAGAAAACCGGTCGCATGAAGATTCCTTTCGGTATCGCCCAGATTGGTAAGGCTTTCCGTAACGAAATTGTAGCCCGCCAGTTCATCTTCCGTATGCGCGAGTTCGAGCAGATGGAAATGCAGTTCTTTGTGAAGCCGGGTACAGAGCTTGACTGGTTCAAGAGTTGGAAGGCTACTCGCCTGAAATGGCACAAGGCGCTGGGCTTCGGTGATGACCATTACCGTTATCACGACCACGACAAACTGGCCCACTACGCTAATGCTGCTACAGACATTGAGTTCTTGATGCCTTTCGGTTTCAAGGAAGTAGAGGGTATTCACAGCCGTACAAATTTCGACTTGTCCCAGCATGAGAAGTTCTCCGGCAAGAACATCAAGTATTTCGATCCGGAAACCAACGAAAGCTATACCCCGTATGTCATCGAGACTAGTATCGGTGTAGACCGCATGTTCCTTAGCATCATGTCGGCTTCCTACTGTGAAGAGACGTTGGATAGCGGTGAATCCCGTGTTGTCTTGAAGTTGCCTGCTGCACTGGCACCGGTGAAACTGGCCGTAATGCCGTTGGTAAAGAAAGATGGTCTGCCCGAAAAAGCGCGCGAAATCATTGACAATCTGAAGTTCCACTTCCATTGTCAGTATGATGAGAAAGATTCTATTGGTAAGCGTTACCGCCGCCAGGATGCCATTGGTACTCCGTACTGTGTCACCGTGGATCATCAGACTTTGGAAGATAACTGTGTGACACTGCGTAATCGTGACACCATGCAGCAAGAGCGCGTGGCTATCTCTGAACTGAATAATATTATTGCAGACCGTGTAAGCATCACATCGTTGCTGAAAACCTTGCAATAAAGCGGTTATGGAATAGACCGGTGCGTGAACAAACTGAAATAGTAAATAGTAAAATAGTAAAATAGTAAATGAAAAAGTCCCTTTTGTTTTTGCCTTTCTTGCTGTTGCTGGTGGGTGCTTTTATCTCTTGTGAAGAAGTGGAAGAGGCTGGAAAGTATGATAATTGGAGAGAACGCGGCGAGGCTTTTGTTGACTCGATAAAAAGGCTGACTGGCGAGAATTATGTCGCCACAGCAGAGCAGGCCGATGCTATGGAACTCGGGAAACTGTATGCCATACAGACGACTGCAAGCACTTCTGAAGGTGCTCAGTATGTCTATTGCAAGAAGCTTGTGAAGAATGAGACGGGTGAACGCCCGTTGTATACGGGTTATCATTCAAAGGTGAATGCTTATTATTATGGGACTTATGTGAATGGCGAAGAATTCGACGGTTGCTTTGACGGTTATAGTGCTATTGACCGCGATATACCTATTCCTCCGGTAAAAGAACCTACGGTTTTTGATTCATTCGTGGATTTTGAAGTTTCGGGTGTCGTTGCCGGTTGGGCAGCTGCCTTGCAGCTTATGCGGATGGGTGAGCGGTGGATGTTGTATATCCCTTATCAAAGCGGATATGGTATAAATGATTATACTGCTCCTTATTCTACAAATACAATCCCCGGAGGCTCTCTGTTGACGTTTGACTTGCAACTGGTTAGCTTTGCCGAATGAGATAAAAGAGGGTGTGTGCCGAAACGCCCCGAATATAAGAATTCCCCCTGCTATAGATGTCTATGGCAGGGGGAATCTAGTTAATGGAGAGATGTCTTCTTTAGCCTGTTGGTAGTGTGGCAGACGTTCGGAGACTGGTTCGTTTTATATTTTCTTCTTAATGGCCTTTACCCAGATTTTGTATCCATCCTCATTCAAATGCAGTCCGTCGCCGGTCAACTCACTGCGTAGTACATTTGTTCCCTTCTCTGTAAATAGTGGAAAAAGATTGATATAGGCAATGCCTTCCTCTTTGGCAAACGCCTCCAGACGGGAGTTGATTTCAGGAACCATATCTGTCTTTCCAGTCAGTTTTTTGTATCGGCCGAAACTTTCATTGAAAGGGAGTAGGCTTTGTAGGTAGAGTTTTGTGTCGGGAGATTCTTTCCGGATGCGTTCCACCGTCATGCGAATCATGTCTACAATACTGTCTGGTGCCAAGTCATGGGAAATGTCATTGACTCCGATAAGCAGGAACAGCTTGGCGGGATGTCCGGGAAGTATCTGATGCAGGCGGTCATAGATACCCATCACTTCATCACCGATGATGCCGCGATTACGTACATTCTTCTTACCAAGACGGGCAGACCAGTCACCGCCACCTTCAGTCAGGCTATTGCCAAGCATGACGATGTCCTTGCTTGTAATGGCAGGCTCATCCATAAACTGTAGGAAACGTTTGTAGTAATGGTCTGTATAAATACGCGGAATGGGGTAGATGGAAGCCGCCACAGCGTTGGCAACCAATGAACGCAGGCGAACTACGCTGTGTCCGTCTTCCGGATGTACGGCGTTGATAAGGAGTATGACGGAAGTGTCATTGTCCGGATCGATAATGATGGAGGTACCCGTGTAGCCGGTATGCCCATAGGTATTAGGACCAAACAAATCTCCATTGTTGGAGGCATAGGCTGTAAAATTATCCCAACCGAGAGTGCGTCCCAGACTGGCGGTAGTGCGTGGCACAGTACGCATGGCTTTTACACCCAGCGGACTCAGGATGCGGCGTCCGTTCCATTCACCTCCGTTTTGCAGGGCTGCGCAGAGTATGGCAATATCATCAGCACAAGAGAATACTCCTGCATTACCGCTGATACCTCCGTTCATGACACGTGCCAGCGGGTCATGAACTTGTCCGCAGAGAACTTGTCCATTAGGTTGCTTTTCAGTGGGGGCAATGTTATTCAATTGAGAATTGCGAATTGAAAATTGAGAATTGGCTACGTTGTTTTCCTTGTGTCCTTGTTTTCTCGTTCCTTTGTCAACTATCGTAATCCAGTTACCATCCTTATCACGTTGGCAAGGCAGATAGTCGGTATGCTCCATGCCGAGTACATCAAATAGGTTTTCACGTGCAAAGTCACGCAGGCTCTGTCCGCTTATAGTCTCGATAATGTGCTGCAAAGTGATGAAGTTGAGGCAACTGTATTGAAAATCAGTCTGCGGCTTGAAGTCGCGTTTACAAGTAGCAATATATTCCATAAGCCCATCAGGATTGGGAGAACCGTACTGCTTTTCTAGCTCGGCTACCGGTGCATAGGGAGGAAGACCGGAAGTGTGTGTCATCAAATCGGCAATGCGGATTACCTTTTTCTCTTTGCCGTCTTCGCTTTCCCAATTCTTGAAATGGGGTATGTAGAGGCTGACGGGGTCCAGCATACGGAGCTTGCCGCGTTCTGCCAGTATCATCGTACATACGGCGGTCGACATGGATTTGCTGCAAGATGCCATATCAAAGATAGTATTGGCAGTCATAGGCTCCACATTGGGATAAATACGCTTGTTGCCGTAAGCTTTCAGATAGGCCATCTTGCCGTTACGTACTACAGCAAGTACGGCACCGGGAATATCCTTGTTGGAGATGGCTGTTTCAATCGCTTCGTCAGCATACATCAACTTGCGTGAGTCCATTCCCACTTGTTCAGGGGCTACGCGTTGCAAGGGTTGCGCGGTGGCAGCTTGCAGACAAAGAGAAAAGAGAAAAAAATATATTGCTTTCATAATAAAGGAATTTAAGAGTGAGTAATAGCTAAATCCGGTACGCATCCACTGCCTTTTTCACCGAACCGTGCATCAACAGCAGCGCCTTGGCTTTGCCATAGTCCAGTCCGAGTTCCTCTACAATCATACGGGTACCACGGTCCACAAGCTTTTTGTTACTGAGCTGCATATTCACCATTTTGTTGCCTTTCACGCGTCCCAACTGTATCATGACGGAAGTAGTAATCATATTCAGTATCATTTTCTGTCCTGTTCCCGATTTCATGCGTGAGCTTCCCGTCACATATTCAGGCCCTACAATCATTTCGATGGCTACATCTGCCTCTGCTGCCATTGGAGAGTCCGGGTTGCTGGTGATACAGCCGGTCAGTATGCCGTGTTCGCGTGCCTCGTGCATGGCACCAATCACGTAGGGGGTGGTACCGGATGCAGCAATACCGATGACCGTATCCTTATCTGTAATATTGCGTTCCGTCAACTCTTCCCAACCGCGGTGAATGTCATCTTCGGCATTCTCTACCGGATTTCTCAATGCAGTGTCACCACCGGCAATCAAGCCGATAACCAGCGTGGGGGGCATACCGAAAGTCGGTGGAATTTCCGAAGCGTCGAGTACGCCCAGACGTCCACTGGTACCCGCACCCATGTAGAAGATGCGTCCGCCTTGTTTCATGCGGGGCACAATCTGGGTTACCAACTTTTCTATTTGAGGGATTGCCCTCTGTACGGCAAGCGCCACTTTCTGGTCTTCGGTATTGATGTCTTCCAGAATTTCACGGACTGATTTCTTTTCCAAGTCATTGTAGAGCGATGGTTGCTCTGAGATTTTTACGAACATAAGGCTATTTACTATTTGACGATTTACTATTTACGATTTGTCACTTTCAGTTGTGATATTTGATGAGTCCTTCCATGGGGCTCTTGATGATTGCACCCAGTTGGATACCCATTTCTTTGGCAGCTTCTGCCAGAACTTCCTTGTAATAGAAGGCTACGGAACCGATGAAATGTACTTTTTGATGCTGATAGTCTTCATATTGCATGACATTGCGTTTAAGGAATGCCTTAAAGCTGTTCAGTACCAGAGCGCGTACACAAGGTTCACCCAGATTCTGTGCAAGAAATGGTGACAAGCTTGCCAGGAAACGGTTGGGGAAAGGTTTACGGTAGACACGGTCGATGATATCAGCAGGTGTCAGGTCGAACTGTTTGAGGAATTTCTCTTTCAGCTCGGGTGTCATCTGATTTTTCAAGATATCGCCTACCAACAGTTTGCCCAAGCAGGCTCCGCTGCCTTCGTCTCCCAAGATGAATCCCAGAGGAGATACATTGGTGACAATGCTTTTTCCGTCATAATAACATGAGTTGGAGCCGGTCCCCATGATGCAGGCAATGCCTGAGTCATGTCCGCAGAGGCCACGTGCGGCAGCCAGCATATCGGTATTGACTTCCACTTCATTTTTCACACTGAGGTGTTTGGTTATGGCACGGTGCACCATACTTATCTTGTCGGGAAATCCGCATCCTGCACCATAAAAGTATACGGCATCCAGCTCACTTGTCTTCAGCTGAGGTAATAGCGCTGTTGCTATTTCATTACTGATTTCCTCTTCCGACTGAAAGAAAGGGTTCGTCCCTTTCGTGAATATCTGTTGGAGAAGTACTCCATTCTCTACAACACACCAATCGGTCTTTGTAGAGCCACTGTCTGCTATTAGAATCATATAAATAATGTTTAATGATTAGGGATTAGGGGTTAGTGATTAAGGATTAGTGATTAATGGTAGGTGATACTGTTTCTTAATTATAGGCAACGTATTAATCACTAATCCTTAATCACTAACCCCTAATCCTTATATTTTGATATATATTTTTCGTTTGTACAACTGGTAGCCGATACACCAGTTAATGGCGATAAACAGCAGGGCAAAGGCAAGGGAACCGGCGGTTTCACCGAAAACGGGCATGAGGACTATATTGTATAAGAATCCGTGTATGCTGATGCTGCTGTCTCCCCACGGGAAACTGATACTACCGAAAAGTATGCTAAGTACGCCGCCCAATACATACATGAACAGCGGATTCACACCGAATGCCTCGAAAAACATGCTCCACTTCTTATAGCCTTTCACATCAATAATCCAGATAAGCAATGCCAGAAAACTGGATGCCAGTCCGCAAGTGACGAGTACGTAGGTAGGAGACCATATTTTCTTGTTGATGGGGCAACCGTAGCTTAGCAGGAAACCGGAGAAAGTAAGGATAACACCTACCAGAAACAGTGTGATAAGCTGCGAATTGAGAAATGAGGCACGGTCTTCCGACTTGTTGCCATCCAGCATCAGCCGCCCTACACAGAAGCCCAGCAACACATGTGCAATGGCAGGAATGGTGCTTAACAAACCTTCGGGATCTATGCCGTTATCCTTGTACATGTGTGCAGGGGTCAGGATGGCACGGTCTACCACGGAAAGAATGTTTGTTTCATTATAGGCGAAACCGTTGCCGCACATCAACAGTATGAAGTAGCCTGTCAATAGGCCGGCTATCAGATAAGGTATATGTTTATGCTTCATGGTTAGTGCAATGATGGAGGCTGCTCCGTAGCAAAGGGCCAGCCGTTGCATGACACCCAGAATACGGATACGGTCGAATGTCCAGACGGAAGCCCATAGCTTCTCTCCGAAACTGAGGTCGTCCGGAGCGGAGGCCCAGTAATAGCAGAAACGCGAGAACCAGCCGATAGCCATGCCTATAAGGAAAATGACGATGGTGCGTTTCAGTATCTTCATGCCGGCGGCGTGGCTGAACTCGAAGTTGTATTTCTTCAGGGAAATGTATGTGGAAATTCCCATGATAAACATGAAGAAGGGAAAGACGAGGTCGGTGGGGGTCAGACCGTTCCACTCTGCATGCCGCAAGGGGGCATAGATATGTCCCCACGAACCGGGGTTGTTTACCATAATCATACCTGCGATGGTGACACCACGGAGAATGTCGAGTGCAAGGATGCGTTTACTTACTTTTGTACTGTTCATTGTAATATTTGTGTGTTAAGTTAATTATCAATCCTAATTATCAGCTGCCTTTGTACATTCGTCTACCAGATAGGCAATGGATACATAGGGGATACCTGAGTTTGTTGTCAATCCGATTTCACAAGTACGGCTGTTAGAGTAGCCTATATTCACTCCGGACGCTTCTATTTGCGGGCGGAGTTTGCGTAGGGCGTACGAGTTCAGCTCAGGATAGGTGAATCCCCGGTCTCCGGCAAAACCGCAGCAACCTACTTCTTCCGGCACGATGACTTTACTGGAGCAAAGGCGTGCAAGGGCTATAATGGTATCTGCCAGTCCCATTTTCCGCATGGAGCAGGTGATGTGGATTGCTACGGGGCGGTTAATAGGTGTGAAAATCAGCTTCTCACGTAAGAATGTATAGATGAATTCTGCAGGTTCATACAGTTTCATCTTCTTGATACATTCGCGCATGCGGTGCAGACAAGGGCTTTGGTCACAGAGGACGGGGTATTTGCCTTGTTCGCTGGCTTCCCAAAGTGCGGCCTCCAGTTCGGCTGTCTTGCGATCGGCAATGTCCAGCATCCCTTTACTTTCCCAAATGGTGCCACAGCAAAGCTTGTCCATATCTTTCGGGAAGATGATTTCGTAACCGGCTTTTTGCAACAAGGACACCATTTTATTTACCAATGGCTGCTCTACGGGAGACTTCTTTGCCAGACCCATAGTCTGGTTGATGCAGCTGGGGAAGTAGACGACTTTGTAGTTACGAGTTACAGAGCTACGAGCTACAAGTGCTGCGCTATTATGCTGCATAGTGCTTGTAGCTTGTAACTCCGTAGCTTGTAACTGATAACTTTTCGGCATAGCCGGCGTCCATAGAGGTATGCCTAATGCATTGTGCAGCCCCTTGGTAATGCCGCTCATCGCCTTTGTCCCTAATAGTGAATGTCCGAAGTTGGCTAAGGACAATACGGGACGCAGTGCACTCTTGACACCAGCGAAATGATTGGCGACAAAGTCTCCGGCTTTGTATCCCAGACTGCCTTTGGGTAATGCTTCCTGGCGGATTATATGGGTAAGGTCGCCCGTATTGATACCCATCGGGCACGACATGGAGCAGAGGCCGTCTCCGGCACAAGTCTGGTTGCCGGGATAGCGGTATTGTTTTTCGAGCAGTGCAAGGCGTGTCGGGTCCTCGCCGCTTTGTTTCAGCCGGGATATTTCGCGCTGCAACACGATACGCTGGCGCGAGGAAAGGGTAAAGCCGCAGGAGAGACAGTTGACTTCGCAGAAACCGCACTCGATGCATTTGTCAGCTACGAGTGACGTAGCTTGTCTCTTGTCACTCATCACTAATAAAGGCAGCGGCTTGAAGTTCTTGATATGGCATTGCGGGTCATCATTGAAAATGACACCGGGGTTTAGCAATCCTTGTGGGTCAAACAGCTCTTTGACGGCTTTCATGGCTTTGTAGGCGTCATCTCCCCATTCATGGCGGACAAAGGGAGCCATATTCCGGCCCGTGCCATGCTCGGCTTTTAGGGAACCGTCATATTTATCTACTACCAAGGTCTTGATGTCATTCATCAAGTCTTCGTAGCGTTTCACTTCCGCTTGGGTACTGAAGGACTGGTTGATGATGAAGTGGTAGTTGCCTTCGAGAGCATGGCCGTAGATGCAGGCGTCATTATATCCGTGGCGGGCTATGAGCTGTTGCAGTTCTGCCGTTGCCTCCGGAAGGTCTTCAATGTGGAAGGCGATGTCTTCGATGAGGCAAGTGGTTCCCGGCTGGCGCGTACCTCCCACAGAGGGGAAGATGCCGGAACGGATGGCCCAGTATTTGGAATATTCCTCCGGACGGTCGGTGAAGCGTACCGGAATATAGGTGGTGAAGGCTTGCAGGCAAGCTTCAATGGCAGATATGTTCTGTTGCAGTTCTTCCGGGGTACGGGCTTTGGTTTCGGTCAGCACTGCTGTCAACCCGGTTTCGTCGCCGGGCTCCACGCCGGGGAGGGCAGAGGAGGCAACTTCGCCTTTGTATTTTAGGAATACGGGGTCGTTGACGGAAGAAAGGCTCTTATAGTCTAGCATTTCAGCCCCTTTTACTGTCCATTCGC
This sequence comes from Bacteroides sp. D20, assembly GCF_003436255.1. Classification (NCBI taxonomy): domain Bacteria; kingdom Pseudomonadati; phylum Bacteroidota; class Bacteroidia; order Bacteroidales; family Bacteroidaceae; genus Bacteroides; species Bacteroides sp. D20. The sequence goes on from NZ_QSOO01000006.1 coordinate 240,370, forward strand.
CGGTTTCGTCGACCAGCTTCTTCATGGCTACCACAGCGCGGCTCGCTTCTTTGATGGTCTTGAAGTAGAGCATAGCGCTGGCCTTGTAGGGATAATCATATTCAGTCTTCATCGTCACTTCCGAAAGGAACGCCAGTGTACCTTCGGAACCTACCATGAGGTGGGCAATGATTTCGAATGGGTCGTCGAAACGGACGAAGGGCAACAGATTGAGCCCGGTTACATTTTTGATGGAATATTTGTAACGGATGCGTTCGGCCAGTTTTTCGTTGGTACGTATTTCATCGCGCAGTTCGCAGATGCGGCGAATGAAGTCACGGTGACTCACTTCGAAGGAGGCGCGGCTGACGGGATTTCCGGTATCCAGCAGGGTACCATCCATCAGGATAATACGGGCGGAAATAAGCACCTTGTCGCTATTGGCGTGCGTACCGCAGTTCATGCCGGAAGCATTGTTCATGACAATACCGCCTACCATGGCGCTTTTCACCGAGGCGGGATCCGGTGCAAACTTACGGCCGTAGGGAGCCAACAGTTCGTTCACACGTTGTCCGATGATGCCCGGTTGGAGGGTTATCTGTTCGTAGTCGGCGGATATGCTGTATTTTTCCCAATTCTTGCCGGCTACGATGAGGATGGAGTCGCTAATGGCTTGACCCGACAAACTGGTCCCTGCCGCTCGGAAGGTGACGGGCAGCCCGTGGCGGCTCGCCAGTTTCAACAGTTGTGAAACTTCATCTTCGTCTTTCGAACGGATTACAATCTGGGGAATCAGTCGGTAAAAACCGGCATCCGTACCCCAAGCCAGCCGGCGAAGTTCGTCGGTGTAAATCCTTTCCTGCGGAATGAATTGTTTTGCTTCCTGCAGGAAAGCCATGTAACTATGCTCTTTCATGTTCACTTTTTTTTATTGCATCACTTCGCTTCAAAGTGCTCTGTAAACGTGTCTTACGAGGGGGTACATTCAGTCGTATACTGAATATATTTAAGTATACGACTGAATGTGGTTCTGTATACGACTGAAATAGTCTCCGTATCAGGCTCTTTTCCCTTCCTTATTTATCTGTAAATTTATTTGTATAAATAATACTTTTTCGACAGCTTACGGAAGTCTTCGGCATCTTTATACCAGTAGTCGCGTATGTCCTCCCAACGGTTCCGTTTCGAGAAGCGCTCGCGTATCTGCCGCGAACCGCTTACTTTGTCGAACATGTTGAAACGTCCCTTGTCGGCATGGTCAAACACGGCACGGTCAGGATAGAGGGCGGCGACTTCCTGCATGACCAGGAATTGCAGGTCGCTCAACGGTGCTTTGCCGAAATCCATGATGTGCACTTGCACACCTTGCAGCAACTCGCCTTTGCCTACGCTATAGAACGGCTTCAGGTACATCGGTCTGAAGATGACCCCCGGTACGTTCAGACGGTTCAGGTTTCCGGCCAGCTTTTCCGCTTCCATCCATGGTGCGGCAAACATCTGGAACGGAATGGTATACCCCACGCCGATAGACATATATCCTAGTTCACCCAGAATGCCGCTGACGGGGTAGAAGAATGCAGAATGAGGATGTGGAATGTGTGGAGAGGAGGGAACCCATTGCAGTCCGGTTTGGGTATAATCCATCTTGCGTTTCCAGCCTTTCATCTTCACTATGTGGAGATTACATTGTTCCCCATCCTTCAACATCTTCTCGCCATTGAGCATCAGTGCCAGCTCACCGCAAGTGAGGGCGTAAAGGTACGGAATTTTAAACTGGCTTACAAAAGAAATGCAATCATCTTCAACCAAGTTGCCTTCAATCTTCAATCCGCCTACGGGATTGGGCCGGTCCAGCACAATGAATTCCTTGCCGTTTTCGGCAGCGGCTTCCATGGCCAGTCCCATGGTGCTGATGTAGGTAAAGGAACGGCAACCGATGTCTTGGATATCATACACTAATACATCCACATCTTTCAGCATGTCCGGCGTGGCCTTGCGGGTCTTTCCGTAAAGCGAATAGACGGGCAGTCCGGTAGTCGCGTCTTTGATGTCCGTCACATGGTCGCCTGCGTGCACATCGCCGCGCACACCGTGTTCGGGGCCGTAGAGTGCCACAAGGTTCACGTTGGGCGCCTCGTGCAGGATGTCAATGGTGGACCTCATCCGGTTGTCCACCCCCGTCGGGTTGGTAATCAATCCTACACGCTTACCTTCCAGGCATCGGAAATTCTGTTCTTTCAGTACCTCGATACCGGTCTTTATTCTGATCTTCTGTGCTTGCATCGCACCTCCGCAAAGGAGGCAGAGCAAGGATATAATAATAGTCCTCTTCATAACCAATCACTAAATATTACTCACAAAACATTAATCATTAACCATTAATCATTTTTTTCCATATTCCGGGTCTATCCTTCTGTCTGCAAAAATGGTGACAACAACCGTGGCGAAACAGCATATCATTACCAACCAGAAGAAGTCCGTATATCCGATAGCCTCCTGGATATATCCCGCAAACATACCTGGTATCATCATGCTTAGTGCCATGAATGCGGTACAGATGGCATAGTGGGATGTTTTGAATTCACCTTCGGAGAAGTACATCATGTAGAGCATGTAGGCCGTGAAACCGAAGCCGTAGCCGAATTGCTCGATGGCGATGGCGGTGGAGATGGCAAACAGATTGTCGGGCTGGGCAATGGCAAGATAGACAAACGTCAGGCATGGCAGAGTCATGCATCCTGCCATCCACCAGATGGATTTTTTCAAGCCAATGCGTGATGCGAACAATCCTCCGAGGATACCGCCCAGGGTGAGGAATATGACTCCGATGGTGCCGTATACGATACCTACTTCTGCTGTCGATAGTTCCAGACCTCCCGATTCTTTGGAGGCAACCAGGAAAGGCATACACATTTTGATGAGGAATGCTTCAGGCAGGCGGTACAGCAACATGAACACGATGGCCAGCAATGCGCCCGGTTTGGTGAAATAGGTGGCGAATGTTCGTCCGAATTCTCTGAATATGGCTCCTGCAGTGGCGGCATCGGCAGCCAGTGTTGACTTATCTGAGGTGGGTTTGGGGACTGCAAAGAGGTGATAGAACGTCACCAGGCTGAACAGAACGGCTGTAACCAGCATCGTGATGGTCCATGACAGCGGAATGTTTTCGGTTCTCAGTTCGATGGCGCCGGCAATGGCTACGAGCACGCCTTGTCCGAAGATAGAGGCGAGCCGGTAAAACGTGCTTCGGATGCCAACGAAGGCTGCCTGGTCACTCTGTTTCAGTGCCAGCATGTAGAAGCCGTCGGCGGCAATGTCGTGTGTGGCAGAGGCAAAAGCCGTGATGATGAACAGCATTAGCGTGATGCTGAACATGCTGATGGGGGTTGTTCCGGCCGCCATAGTCGCCTCGTCCGGCCGTGGAATGGACAGCGTCAGCAGGATGAATGCCACAGACATCAGAATCTGCATGGAAAGGGTCCACCATCTTTTGGTCTTGATGATGTCGACAAACGGGCTCCAGAAGGGTTTGATAGTCCATGGCAGATAGAGCAGGCTTGTGAACAAGGCCATTTCTCCGTTCGGTACGCCCATTTTAGTAAACATCATCACGGAGATGTTGTTTACGATAAAATATGGAATGCCTTGTGCAAAGTACAAGGTGGGTACCCATGCCCATGGCGATATGTTTTTTGTATGGTTCATGATATTGATTTATTGTGTTCTATTCGATTATTCATACAGCTTGTCAATGCTGGCACCTATATAGTAGTGCAGCAGTATTGCATCATACTTATACCCTTGCTCGCCCATCACGGCTGCACCTATTTGGCAAAGTCCCACACCATGCCCCCAACCGGCGCCGGTGAGGATGAAGCGTCCGGGAATGCCTTCGGAGGACAACTCCTCCTTGTCCACCACGAAGGCAGAGCTGTAGAGGTGTGAAGTAGAGAGCGTACGGCGAATTTCCAGCTCCTTGCCGATGGTGAGCGTGCGCTTGGTTCCCACAATCTTCAGTTTCCAGAGGCGTCCGCTGGTTCCGCGGGCTATGGGGATAAGGTCGATGATTTGTCCGTAGTCAATGCCTGAACGTTTCAGAATGAGGGCTGAAAGCTCTTCTTGGGTATATTCCACTTTCCAGCGATAGAAGTCCGTAGTCTCCTGGTCATAGTTATTGAGTACCTGCGAGAGGATTTTCTTGTCGGTGGTGTTGCAGAATGCTTCGGGGGAGGTACGAATCCAGCGGTCCGCTTCGACTTCCTGCGTCAAATCGGGCAGTGTGGCGTGCGTTTTGCTGTCTCGTTGTTGGGCAAGATAGGGATATTTGATGTCTTCCCAGCAGTATTGGAACTCCTCGAAAGCACCGCCGCAGCATTTGGAGAAACGGGCGTCGCAAATCTTACCATCAGATGTCAGTACCTGGCCGCGGGTAGCGGAGATGGCTTGTTTCACAATATCGGTAGAGGCACGTGTAATGCCCTGGTAGCGTTGACAATGGTCGTCGGCACATACATCGAAACGTGTGTGGTCTTCTCGGTCGTACCAGCGAATCAGCTCTTCGTCGGTCTGCGTAAAGGCCGAGTAGTTAGCTTGGGCTTCGGTGATTTCCTTATTCTTTTGTATTTGTGCCAGTAGCCAGCTTCGGGAGATGACAGCGTGTGCCTTGAGCAGCTCCAGAGAAGCGGTGGCACTCATCTCGGAGGAGATGACGCTGGTCAGATAATCTTCTACATGGATGACGTTGATGCCGGTGAGCTTTCCATTCTCAACGATGATTTTGAGAGCACCCAGAAAACGCTGGTCTTCCTTGCGCTCCCAATGGAAATTGATGCCGATGGTAACGTCCAATAGTTCGAAGGCATCGGTCTGCTCGTGTTGCGGTTCAAACAGCAGTTCGTCATACCGGCGTCCATTCCAGAGAATCTTGCCTTCGTCGTAGGTCACTACCTGCTTTCCGCTGACTTCCGTTCCGTCCATGCGATACGGATTCAGCAAAACGAATTCTATCTGCGGTTCAAACAGAATGCCTACTTGTACTTTGGGCTCTTTCATAATGGTATTTCTTTAAAATTAGAGTTCTTGGATTTCAGAAGTCATATTTTTTCCCTGATACGCTGCCGTACCTTGTGGAAATCTGTGGCAGAGAGGCATACTTCACTTAATATCTGCGCCACGTCTTCCGCAGTGATTTTCAAGAAATCCTTTTCTACGGGGGTGATAAAGACACCTCCCAAGTCGACGGATGCCGGGCTGCTCAACAGATTGGCTTCTCCTTCGGCAGTATAGCAGGCGGGGCGGTGTTTCTCGCGCGGGAAGACAAAGACCACCCAACGGTCGGCCTCGTATAGGACCAGTACGTTCATCATCGGCTCGTCTTCTTCGGGTTTCACGTCCAGAGAACGGTAAATGATGTCGAACAAGTCTGCCGCGTCCTCTTTGGAGGTGGATTCAATCACAAGTGTGGCACGGGGAGCGTCGTCAAGATACCACAGTGCTGCTTTCCTATAATCGGCTATTTTCCCGGCAGTCTGTCCGCGCCAGTCCTTTTCAATAGGCATGAACCCTTTGTTTCCTGCCTGGAAATGAGCATGGTCGGGGGCGGAAGCACCACATTTGGGACCGTTGTAGAAGATGGTGTAATCCGTCAGCGCCTCGGCCAGCTCCAGCATGTCGGTGAAGCGGGTGGCTATGCGTTGAGGGGTATGTGCCAGTTCCGGTACTGTCAGGTGGCGGGGGAAGATGGGGAACGGATTCACCAGAATATTGTAGTGTCCTCCGAACGGGATACCTTTCTGTACCGGCGGCAAATTGGCCGGGCACAGAAAGCATTTCCGTTCCAGGATGGACTTGGCATCCACTTTGGCACCGGAGGAAACGATGCGTGCCGGGTTGAACTGTACCTTATAAGGTATCCCGTTTACATTCAGCTCTTTCACCCGCACACCGGAGAGGGCGGCATAGTTGTTGCGTGCCGTCTCCCAGGATGCCAATTGTCCAGTCAGAAGATGGTGTATCGTTTGATTCATATCACTTGTTTTTGTTCATCGCTATGCGTGCCTGAAGTTCCCAGGTACGGATGCGGTCTTTGTAGAGGTTGTGTCCGTTCATTTTCACGATGTCCAGTGAGGCATCGGAGTTGTCGTCCCAGCGGCGGCAGAGGTAGACCACGTCGTACACGCGTCCTATCTGGTACTGGCGGGAGAAGTTCAGTCCCAGTGCATAGTCTTCGCCATAGCTGGTATTGGGTACTTTCACTTCGCGCAGCACCGGGGTATAGAAGGCGCGCGGGGCACCCAGACCGTTGATGCGGAGGGCGTTGTTGCGTCCGTTTGCCGGAGTCCATTCCTTGTGGTCGATGATGCCCGGAGCAATCATGTTCATGTTGAAGTCCGTCATCATATAGGTGCCTACTACCATGGCGCAGTTCTGCTCGTAGAAGGCGCGGACCATGATGGCGAGTGTATTTTCGTCTTTGTATACGTCATCGCTGTCCAGCTGCACGGCAAACTTGCCACACTTGGGGTGGTGTACACCTACATTCCAGCAACCGCCGATACCGAGGTCGTTGCGTTCGGGGACGATATGGATGAGGCGTTCGTCGTCCTTGAATTCGTCGATGGCCTCCGTTGTGCCGTCTGTGGAGTGGTTGTCGATGATGATAAGATTATATTTGAAGTCTGTCTTCTGCATCAGTACCGACTTGATGGCATCGCGGATGGTACGGATACGGTTGCGCACCGGAATGATGACCGAAGCTTCATACTCAAAGTTACCGGCAGAGAACTCAATCTTCTTGAACTCCGGTGCCAGATACCCCCCGATTTCTTTCAGATGTTCGGTACATGCCTGCTCCATCTCAATCTGGCGGTCACGGTTTTTGGGGTCTACATAGTCGAAAATCTTTTCGCCGCTCTTGCGGGTATCGTTTTCCACCTCGCTGTATAAGTATTCGTTGATATGTACCAAGTCTGAATGTTGGCTCAATTTCAAGCGCAGGTCGTAAAGTCCGGCGAAGTTGTAGTCAGACTTCATGTGTCCGGCGGCTTCCTTTAGTTTTTCGGTGTTGAAAAGGAGCAGGGAGCCAAAGTTGAAGTCATCCCTCAAGGAACCGAATTGGTAGTCGATTACCGGAGCGTTGCTCTGCTTGCCGTCTGCTATTTGGTAGTGGTCGGCATATACCATACCGGCGCTTGAATCTTCAAGGATGTGTATCATACGTTCCAGTGCAAACATACCCATTTCGAGCGTAGTCTCTTTGGTATAAAGCAATGTGTATTCTCCTTTGGCTGCATTAGCAATAGCTTTGAGAGTTGCACTGCTGTAGGGCATGTCAACAAACAATATTTCGCAGTCCGGGAGCGATTCCAGAGTGGCATCGGTCGTGATTAACCGGATTTCTTCTATAAGTCCTGTCGCCTGTAGGCTATTCACTGTTTTTTCTACTTGTTCTTTTCCTGCGTAGGGAAGAAAGCAACTGATTTTATTCATGATATATCTTTTAATTTTTAATTCTCAATTTTTAATTCTCAGAAGTCCCACTTCCCCGCTGGTTGCCGTGAATAGAACTTCGTGGCCGTTCAACGGAACTACGGTACTGATGAGTGAATTTCCTATTTTATGTTTCCACAGTACTTTGCCTGTTTTTCCTTCCAGTGCGAAGATAAGTCCTTCTTTGGTACTGCCAAACATTACCCCCTCTTTTTCCACTTGCATGGAGGGGGCATGCTCATAACCGAAACCTACATTGGTTGCCCACAACTCCCGCGGAGTATCTCCTTGAGCTGCATAGCAAACAATGCTGTCGTTCATCGTTTTGCTATAGATACGTTCACCGTCTTCGGAAAGTCCGATGGTCTCGCGCACCATGGACTGGAAGGTGCGCCACACGGTATTGCCCGTATGGATGTCTATGGCGGTCATGGCGCGTTGCGGGTCGGTAATGAATACTTTGCCGTCGGTGGCTACCGGCCATACGGCGGCTGGAGAGAAGTGCATACGGGTCAGTCCGCCCGTCCATTTCCATAGTTCATGCCCGTTTGCCTTGCTCAGGGCATACAGTGTATTGTCCCATGCGCCGAAGATAACTTTGTCTTCCGTCACCAACGGCTTGGTCTCGATGTAGCCCTTCACGCTGGTGTAGGCCCAGATTACTTTTCCCGTATGGATGTCTATGGCACGGAAAGTGGCGTCACTGGCACCGATGTATGCTCTGCCGTCTGCGATGGTCACGGCTCCGAGCACCGGTTCGGCGGCTTCTACCGTCCAGAGCAGGCTGCCGTCTTTGGCGTTCAATCCGTAGATGCGACGGTCAGCAGACCCGAATACAACGATACCCTCGCTTACGGCCGGAGTACCGACAATGCGCTTGCCGGATTCAAAGCTCCATAGCTTTTTACCGTTTTTCAGGGCGTAGGCTGTCAGCTGTCCCATATCGTCTCCTACGAACACTTTATCTTTTTCTACGGCGGGAGAGCAGTAAATGCCTGCGCCCGTCTGCACCATCCATTGCTCCTTTACTTGCGGATACTCCTTGTTGACCGAGAAGTCAGGATATTTCTCTGCCTTTCCGTTGCGGTCGTAATACTGTCCGGTCAGCGAGAATGCTGTCCACTGCTTCTTGGGCTCGCCGATACGTTGCGTGTATACCCGGATGGAATCCCCGGTTACTTCATAGATGCCGTAACCCGGTTTCCCTTCTTTGTCGCACAGGTTGCTGCGCATCAGTACGCCCGGAATGCCGTCGTAACGTAAATCCCGGTTGCTGTGGTAGTGTCCGCCGATAAACAAGCGCACGTTGTAGGGGCGGACGGCATCCGTCACCTCATACCAGTTGTCCACATCCCCGTCCATTAGCGGGTAGTGGGTGACAAGTATCACCGGTTTGTCTTTGCCGTTTTTATCCATTTCTTCCGTCATCCAACGGATATCTTGCGGCACTACATGCCCGTAGGCCATACGCATCAGCGGACCGGAGTTGAAGCCGAGGAAAAGGAATCCCTTATGCTCGAACTCGAAGCGTTCGCCGCCAAAGATTTCTCCGAAAGCGGTACAGCCGGAGTCGCTCCATTTCGTTTCATGGTTGCCTAGGACTACGTGGTAGGGGACCTTCAGCAAGTCAAGGCACGATTTCACTTTTTCCATGGTAGTACGGTCGCCTTCTTCGGTCAGGTCGCCCGTCACCAGGACAAAGTCGATACTGTCGGTGGCATTAATCTGTGCCACGGAACGCAGCAGGTCCTCTGTGGGATTCGGATTGTTCGGGGTCAGATGAATGTCCGTCAGTTGGGCAAAACGGAATGTCCCTTGCTGTGCCTGCATCCCCAGGGGGAGCAGGCAAGCCATCAGGACGATTATTAACAGTCTTCTGTTCATAGATGATGATTGGTTGATATTACTTGTTGTCGTTGAAGAATGTCAGTACAGCATTCATGAGTGCCTCTCTTTCAGAATCAGTACGTATGGATTCAAAAGGGAATCCCAATACAAAAGTCTTGTAGTCGCCCTGGTAGGCCACACCGGCACTCAGGTTGTTTTCAGAATACCGCATTACGGTGTGTGCATCTTTGGTTGCCGGTTCAATGGCGTCCGGTGATTCCACCACATACGAATCGGCATTCAGCTCATTGTGATAGGTATAGTTTCCTGAAAGGGCGGGGAACGGAGAAGCTACGCTTTTCACCTTACCCATTGTAGCCGCTTGTCCCACACGCCACTTATATTTCAGTACTTCCATCGCAAATTTCTTGTCGGCTTCGTCGGCAGTTGCAAGGCGGTTGTCCCATAAATCCGTTCCTACAAAAGCGCCCGAAACAAAGATATTTCCACCTTGCTTACAATAAGCCACAATAGCCTCCTGCATCGGTTTGCTGAAAGTCTTGAACTCCAACGGTTTTACGCCTCCCCGTCCCATCTTGGTCTGGCATTGCTTCCCAAGTATCAAGTCCACATACCTATACTCCCTCATATCCACTGGAGTATTCTTCTCTCCCTTTCCTACGGGGGAGAGACTTTCATTACTAACCGATACAAACGAATATCCCGCTTTCAGGATAGCGGCACCATGTATGGCAGGATAATCGAACGTATTTCCTGCAATCACTTGAGTTTCGTAGTTCCCATAGCTGTCGCCGAAACCGGAGGCATCGTCGTCCATCCAGGGAATGGAACGGCGGTATTCCTTCATCTTGCCAATGTAGCTGATGTCCCGGATATAGGGGACCCCGTGGTCCTGCTCATCCAGAAATCCGGCAAGGAGGGTGTCGGCGGGGGTGGGTGCCGTAAAGTCGGCAGGGGCACTGATACGGTCGAATCCGTTTATCACCAATACGGTACCTTTGGAATTGAACGCCCGTCCGGCAGAAAGAATTTCGGAAGGGAAACTTTCACCGCCCTTGTTGACAGCGGTAACCTTGTAGCTGCACACCATGCCGGCGGGGAGTGTGGTGCGGTAACTGTTGCCGTCCACCAATACTCCGTTGTCGAAATCTCCGTCGCCGATGCGGGTATAGACAATGTATTTCTCTGCTATGGCAGTCGGTTCCAACGCATCCGCTACGGGTCGCCAGGTCAGTTCCACTTCATTTTCACCGGTCATGCGCAGGGCCATGTGGTCTACCGGTAGCGGTTGCACTACATAATCCATGTGGTATTGTGAGCAGAGGAACTGCAACATACCTTTATAGATGGCGCGGCTTACGGTGAAACGGAAACGTGGGTCCAGTCCGTAGCGCATGTCTGCAAAGTTTTGATGGGAAAGCAGTTCGAGCAGCATGGTAGGTACGCGGGGTACACGGGCCTCATAGTAAGATTGGTTCCATTTGCCACGGCGTGTCCATTGAGGTTCGTAGAGGGTACGCACGTCACGCACGATGTTGGACTGAATCAAGTCTGTCAGGTCGTGGCTCAGATAGCGTGATGCTCCGTTAGCGAACTTCTCATTGTAGGCGTTGGTATAGTAGATGCCGAGTGTCCCGATGATGGAATCGTTCAGTGTAGTTCCTGCATCGGAGTGGAAGGCGAAGGCCATGTTGACGGGGATGTTCAGCCCTCTCTCCGTCGGATTCACGGCAGAGCCTCCGGAAAGGTAGTTCACCCAGATACCACGGCATTTGTAGTCGTCGGTATAGTCGTTCTTTCCGTTGCTTTCTGAATATACGCTGTCCGGTATGCCTGCCCATTGCAGCCAGTAGCGGGCGGCTTCGCAGAAACGGGGATAGTTAGATAGTTGATAATTGATAGTGGACAATGGAGAATAGGTTACACGGTCTTGGATGTTGCCTGTATGGGTGTTTTGCAGGTTGCGGGTGTCGGAGCTTTTCAGGTTTTCCGTAGCGCCCTCGTTGGAGATGCGGCGGGCGATGTTCCCCATACCGCCGCCAATCTTCACGGCGTCGGCGGTGATGATTCTTCCTACTTTGGAGGAAAGGTTGCTCAGAACGACTTTGCATTCATTGTTCCGGCCGGCATTGAAGCCGAAGGTGCCGAGGTAAATCCAGGTGCCGCCTCCCATTTGCTGGTTTACCTTGAACTGCGTGGTGCCGCCTTTGTGATAGACGGTGTAAAGGGCATCGTCCGCGCTGTTTGGCAAGGTTTGGTAAGAGACGTATACGGCGTATTGTCCGGTCGAAGGAATTTCGGGAATCCATTCGGCGGTGCTTGCGTTTCCTTTCTTGATGGTTTCTATGGCGCGGTAGGTGCCTTCCTTGAAAGGATTCTCAAAGTCTATGTATTGGGGGCGCAGGTGGGCGAAGCCTTGTCCTTCTCCCTGACTCCAGAGCTTGTCACCGGAATTTTCTGTATAGACGGAACGGCCGGTCAGGCAACCGTCATTGTCTACGATGACTTCTGCCGTCTGGCAATCGCGTTCGCGGGGAAGCAGCACATTGGCACCGGCATTTTCCAACATCGGTACAAGGAAGGGCAATACGTAGCTCTGGGTGTAGAGGTCTTCCACGGTCTGGAAGATACGTGCACGCTGCCATTCCCAACGGTCGAGTTTCGGCTCGTAGTACCAGCCGTGGCTTTGCCATAGGGCGATGTGCCGGTTATGCAAGCCGTTGGTGGGGGTGTAGGGGGAGGAAACTTCGGTAACCAGAGGCTTGGAAGCGACGGGGCTGAATGTCTTCGTCTTTTTGTCTTTTTTACTACGCAGGACTTGGGGAACCAGTTCTTCGATGCTGCGCTTGTTGGTACGGATTTGCAGCTTGTATTTGGTAAACTCCGCCGGTAGCAGGGCACTTACGCCCTGGTATATTTCGGCTACATTGTCCTCGCGGAAAGGAATATAGGCACAGTTCATGTTGGCAAACAGTTGCAGTGTATTTCCTTCCACGGCCACTGAGTCGATGCTGATACGTCCTACGGAAACTTCTTTCCGTGCGGTGATATCCAGGAATTTCCCGATTGCCTGGCGGACATCCGTCGGAAGTCCTTGCGCGCCTCCCGCGTGGGGGAAGAGGGAGGCGGCAAGCAGACTAAGTAAAAACTGACGTCTTACATTCATAGATGATGTATTAAGTTAATTGTTCTTTTTATCTTTCTTAATCAATAGACAGAGACCGATGAAAGTGAACAGTGCATTGAAAATCAGCAATTCGTAGCTGAATTGATAACCTCCGAACCAGGCTTCGGAATTCTTCTGCAGAATGAAGCAGAGAACCGGGGAGGCGATGGCAACTAACGGGATGTACTTGTCACGCACTTGTTGTTTCATGAAAATGCCGAAAGCAAACAGACCCAGGATAGGACCGTAGGTATAGCTTGCCAGAATATATACAGCATCGATGACACTGGTGTTGTTCAGAAGATTGAATACGAAAATGGTGATTCCCATGACAACCGCCATGCCGATGTGCACTTTCTTGCGCATCTTCACAACCGTCTCTTCCGATTTGCCTTTCGTTCCCAGAATGTCTACGGTGAAGGAAGTGGTCAGCGCGGTGAGTGCCGAGCCTGCGGCTGAATAGGCAGAAGAAATCAGGCCGATGATGAACAGTATGCCCACAATGGCAGGGAAATAGTTGCCGGTGGCAATCAGCGGGAACAGTTCGTCACTCTTCTCCACCGCAATCTGCTGGTTGGCGGCAAAGATGTAGAGCAGCACGCCCAGCATCAGGAAAAGCAGGATGACGAAGAACTGCGAAATGACACTGGTAATCATGTTCTTCTGTGAGTCCTTGAAGTTCTTGCAGCTCAGGTTGCGCTGCATCATGTCTTGATCCAGCCCGGTCATGGCAATCATGGTGAAGGCGCCGGCGAGGAACTGCTTGAAGAAGTACTGCTTGCTGTTCACATCGTCGAAGAAGAAGATGCGGGACATGTCACTGTCGGCAATGGTGCTTACCATACCGGTAAATGACAGATTGAGGTCGGAAGCGATATACCAGATGCAGAGTACGACCGACACCACCAAGCAGAATGTCTTCAGAGAGTCTGTCCAGATAAGAGACTTTACGCCACCCTGGAAAGTGTACAACCAGACCAGTGCCACCGTGATGGCCACGTTCAGCAGGAAAGGCAGTCCGAAAGGTTCGAATACCAGCAGTTGCAGCGTCAGGCATACGAGGAACAGACGGACAGCGGCACCGAGCATTTTGGAGATGAAGAAGAACCAGGCACCCGTACGGTAGGAAGACATGCCGAAACGGTTCTCCAGATATTCGTAGATGGATACCAGGTTCATTTTGTAGAACAGCGGTACCAGCAGATAGGCTATGATGAGCTGTCCGGCAATGAAGCCCAACACCATTTGCAGATAGCCGAAGCTGCTGGCGGCAACCATGCCGGGTACGGATACATAGGTCACACCTGAAATGGCGGAACCGACCATGGCGAACGCCACGACATACCAGGATGACTTGCGGTTACCCACAAAGAAGCCGGCGTTGTCTGCCTTCCTTCCTGCAATATAGGATACCGTGAACAGTATCGCGAAGTAGGCGGCTATGGTGATGATTACGGATAGTGGAGTCATAATGTTTATTTACAATTTGTTCATTTACAATTTACAATTTGCCATGCGGCGTTTCTTTAGTATAAACTGTTGTACCTTCCCATTTACTTTTGAATTGTACCTTCTCTGAAATTGTACATTGTAAATAGTGAATTGTACATGTCTTTATTCTTCGTAGAGCAGGTAGGGCTTGCGCTGTACCTTGAATTTCTCTACGTCGTCTTTCCATCTTGCCTTGATTTCTTCGGCGCTCTTCCCTTCCTTTATCATTTTGCGCACGTAGTCGGTGCCTATCAACAGTTCGAAGAAGGAACGGAAGAAGTGATCGTCCATGTTCAGATTCCGGTAAGCGTCTATCACGTAACTCAGGTCAATACCGCGTTTCCAGATTTCCTCGTCGCTCATGTTGCTCAGGTTCACGCCGTGGCAAAGCTTGTCCAGCTGGGGTGGATTCTTGGCTCCGGGAACACTGCGCGGGGTGAAGCTGTAGCTGTAGCCCGTCATGTTGGGATGCCCGTAGACCTGGAAGGGGAGGTCGGTTCCTCTTCCCAGACTGACCGGAGTGGCCTCGAAATAGCAGGTCGAGGGGTACAGATAGATGGACTTCATGTTCGGCAGATTGGGGGACGGGGGAATCGGCAGCTTGTATAGTGTCTGGTGCGTATAGTTCTTGCAGGGAATGACGGTCAGGTCGCAAGTGCGTGACGCCGGCAACCAGCGTTCGCCGTTTACCATCAGGCCCAGTTCGCCCAGCGTCATGCCGTGCACCACGGGAATCGGCAGCCAACCTACACCGGATTTATATTTCATGTCCAGTATCGGGCCGTCCACGTAGTGTCCGTTCGGATTGGGGCGGTCCAGTATCAGCACCTTGCGGTTGTATTCTGCACAAGCGTCCATCAGCCGGCACATAGAGGCATAATAAGTATAGAATCTTAGGCCTACATCCTGGATGTCTACCACAAGGATATCGAACTTGCGCATGGATGCTTCGCTTGGTTTTCCGGATTTCCCGTCGTACAGCGAGAGGATAGGTACTCCGGTCTTCTTGTCTACCGAGCTGGACACGTGTTCGCCTGCGTCGGCATCTCCTCTGAAACCGTGTTCAGGGGAGAAAATGGCTACTACATTGAACTTGTTTTCCAGCAGAATGTCCAGCAGATGCTTGTCTCCTATCATTCCTGTATGATTGGAGAATATGGCAATTCGTTTATCTTTTAGGATTGGAAAATACTCGGAAGTCTGTTCATCACCTAAAATAACTCGTTCTTCTTGTGCCCGGCACAGTAAAGAACTACATAGCACAAAGGCTAAAAGCAGCAGTTTCTTCATAATAGTATTATTAAGGAGGACGTTGTTTGCAACAAAGATACGTTTTATTTTAATATCAAAAACACTTATTTGGGTATTTTTAGTATTATCAATCATAATTTGCAAATAGTCAACTGTTCACCTTATTAAATAATGGTTGAACTGCATCAGCTGCGTACGGAAATACTTTTTATAAAAAGAGTGAGGGCCAAGTTTGCCCTCACTTTGGTACAATCGGTGGGAGTGCCGGTTCATTCTTCTATTCTTACCAGATGATAAAGTGTTCCCCGGTTCGATTTCTTGTTGAGGATGTCCAGCTTGCGGAGCGTGCGCCCGAAAGCTGCTATCCGGTTGATGGCCAACTTATCCCTCGTTTTCTGTTGCAGGTCGTTGAAAATCTGCATGGCTGTGAGCCATTCGCCTTCTTCGCTCTCCTCCGCGCCACGGAAATGGCAAAGGAAAAGTTCTTCCAATGGGTCTACCCGCTCGAATTCCCGGTTGTACTCCTTTACGATTGCTTCGTCAGTGTCGTCCAGCCAGTAGCGTTCACCCTTCATGATGTCGTGCATGGCTTGGGCATAGAGCTGGTGATAATTGATAGTGACGTTTGTCTGGATAGGACCGGTCACTTCGATGCAGATGAAACGGCGACTTCCCGACGGGTCGGTCAGCAGGTCTTTCAGATTGCTGGTCCCGATGAAGGAGGCATAGCGGCGCATTTCCTGAATAGTGGTACCGTAGGGCTTTCGCAGGTTGGCAACCGGTTTTTGCAGGAGGTGCTTCAAGAAGCCTTGCTGATTGGCGTTTATCTGGTCGAATTCGTCGATGTTAATCAGAAAAAAGCGGTCAAGGCTGCGCTCCGCTTCCTGCTTGCTCTTGAAGTCGATACTGTCGGTGTAGCCGAAACGCAGCTCCGGTGGCAATAGGATACGGCAGAAAGTACTTTTGCGGTAACCTTGCGAACCTACGAGCAGGGGCGAGGTATTGTTGCCGTGCTGTTTGTCGATTCCCCGCCAATGTGCCACCATGCCAAGAAACCACCGGTAGAACAGTTCCCTCCAGTGGGGATTGTGGCAGGGCACGAGGTCGGCCAATGCGCGGATGCGGTCTTTGCCGTCCCAGCGTCCGGTGTTATAGAGATATTCTTCGATGGGGTTGTATAGCGGCACGTAGTCCGAAGACAGGAAGCGGGTGATGTCGCGGTCCCACACACGTACTCCCTCTTTCAGTGCCTTCATGGCGATGCTGCTGCGTACGCGCTGGTCGGCAGGTTGGAAGTAGAAGTGGATGGAGTCGCGCTGCCGGTATTCCAAGTCGCCAAGCACGGTGTTGTAGCGGAATTCGTAGCGGCGTTTCATGAACTCCTCCAGCCGGAAAGCAGTTTCCTGGTCTTTGTTTAGGCTGCTGCGGGTGCCGAAGCCTTTCAATTCCCCGTAAAGGTTATGCAGCGTCAGGCGTACAAGGGGTTCGTCTGCCTCCCGGTAGTAGTGCACCAGTGTCTGGCGCACCGCTTCTTCTTCAGGAATGCCGGCTTTGAAGCAATGTTCGGCAAGGCGGGACAGCAGCGGGCGCAGGTCGTCGCCCCGTCGCCAGTTGTCCAAATCGCGGAAGGCGCGGTCGAGGGCGGCCTCGAAGAGCAGGTTGCATGTGTCCGCCACTTCGTAGCCGGGAGTCATTCTCAGCAACGGATTGCTTTCCTGCTGTTTCCGTTGGCGGTAGTTGTCTTCCGAGGGCAGGGCGCAGGGCTGTTCCAGGCAGAAGGCCACGGCGGTGGGGCTATAATAGGGCTGTTCGTCCACGGTCATCCGGCAGCTTTGTAGGAGTGAAGGAGCCTGGAGGGTGATGGGGAAAGGGAGAAGGGGTTGGTAGCACTTCACTGCCAGGCGGTAGGCGTGGGCGTGGAATAAGGCGATATCGTCTTCATTCTTTGGAAGCCCTCCGTCGGGCAGGGTGAAGCGTACCCATATTTTGGCGCTTCGTCCGCTGGAGCCACAGAAGGCGGCAAAGGTTTGCGGCAGCAGGGCGGCTTGTTGTTTCACCAGTTCGGCTTCGGCCACCCCGGCCAGATTGTTTACTTCCAGTAGTATCAGCCCGTTGTAGGTCTTTATCCGATGTTCTCCTGCTTTGGTGCGGGTCATTTCTACGGCGGGATAGAGACGCGGCAGTCTGTCGATATGCTCATATCGGGCGTTGGTCCCTTTCAAATGCGGGATGATGCTACGCAGCTCCGTAATGTATCCGGTCTTGTTCTCTGTTTTCAGCTTTTCCATCAACATGTCCGTTTCTTGTGTGCTGACGGCCTCTTTTCCGCTTTCGCGTTCCTCTCTGATCAGTGTGATTTTCATTCTTTATCGTGTATGTAATATTCTTGTAAAGATACGCCGGGAAAGGGGGGGATACAAGCTTTTCAAGGATTATTTTCCGATTGGCTTCTTTTTGGGGGTGGAATGTCTATATGTTTCTTTTATAAAAGGTGTTTGTTTCTTTGCTTATCCCCATAGTTTTGTCTATTTTTACACCAGAGTTTATGAACAGTCCACTAAAGTGGTCTTTCTTGTTCATATTAGTGAACGGAGCAGCTCACTACAGTGAACGGTTCTGCTCACGGGCTGGGCTGTGATATAACCTTTGTACTTCAACAGACTGCGTACGTACTTCGCACGTGTTCCGTGCAGTGCTTTATCGTATAATGTAACCCTTTAACGCAGTTTGAACTATGGCTATTTTGTTTGATTGGTACGAGAATCCGGACTCGTACGACAAATCTCCGGAAGATAAAATCCTTCATCCCCGTCTCCGCCTAAATGGGAGCAGGTCTACCGATGAATTGCGGCGGGACATCCAGGCACGTTGCTCATTGACAGAAACCGATGTGACGGCTGTGCTTGATGCTGTGTCGCACGTCATGGGCAGGGAACTTGCCGAAGGAAGGCAGGTGCATCTCGACGGCATCGGCTACTTTCGCGTGTCGCTCACCACGATCGAACCGGTAGTGGCTGCTACCAAGCGTAAGTTGACGAAGGTGAAGATGGCGGGTGTGAAATTTCGTGCCGACCAGAAACTGAAAAATGAAATTGGTACCATCAAGGCAAAGGCTTTGAAGGCAAACGAGCATTCGGCTAAACTGACGGATAAAGAGATAGACCGTCGGCTGACCAACTATTTCGCCACTCGCCCTTTTATGACACGGAATGACTTTCAAAGCGTTTGCGGCATGATGCGTACTACTGCCATGCGGCATATCCGTCGGCTGCGCACCGAAGGAAAGTTGAAGAATGAGGGAACAATGCTGCAACCGATTTATGTACCCGTTTCAGGATATTACGGTAAGAATGAGTGACTTATAACTTTGAACGAAGAAATCTTGTGGTGAGGGCAAATTTTGCCCTCACTTTTTAAATTTGCTCTCACCCACCTCTTGAATGCCGATGAATAGGGCGATGCGTGCGAAAGGTGAGGGTGGTGAGGGTGGATGTGTGAAATTTAGTTTAGTTTGATGGGCGGCTGAATATGGGTATTCCCATACGGTGTATATGTTCCAAAAGGTCGGCATTCTTTAATTTGCCATAGATGGAAAGGTCTACGCTGTAAGGCAAAAGCAGGTCGTCTATTTCATCGGAAAGGCTGCTTAAAGTATTATACGTAAGTCTGTCTCCCATCAGCGTGATGTCTATGTCGGAAAAAGGCTTGAAATTTCCTTTGGCTCGTGAGCCGTACAAAACAGCCTGCTCTATTTCTTCATGTTTCCGGAAGAGATTGCATAGCTTTTCCAGTTCATTGTCGGTCAATCCGTACATAGCTCAATCGAATAAGGATGGTGTATTCAAGGATTGCATTTTCTCTTCAAATCTGCAGAATAGGGGGAAATAGAAGTTTGTGATGTTTTCATAGATTTCAGAGACTACATCGTTGTCATAATTGTGCGATGTCAGATTTCGGGCTTCTATAGTCTCCATCCATTGCTTGTCATCAATCAATCCCATTTCAAGGGCTTTGCGTATGGCATCACGGGAGCCGCGGATGTCGGTATACCCCTGATACTCGGCATAGTCCTTCATCACTTTCCAAGCCAGTTCGTGGGTATATTCAAAACGCTGTATCATGCCTTCCTGCAATAATTCGTCCACTCCATCGTTGAACGCTAATTGTTCGGACATGATTGCCATGGCTTGGCTTAATTTGGCTAAAGCCTTGCGGTAGTTGGAAAAACGCTGTATCCATCGTATGTCTTGCTGTACCATGATAGCTGTTTGTTTTTTAGGTAAGCAAATATAAGCTTCTTTTGTGTAACGAGCAAATGGACGGGTGCTTTTTCGCTTGTGAGGGCGATATGTTATAGTATTATCATTAATGAACGATTGGGAACATTTCACTGACTTCATACCAGTCCCCACAAGGTGATTGATATGCAACTTTAATCTCTACTTCATTATCCCATACTTCAAAAGAGTTGTAAGAAATACATGTCCATGATTGCCCTTGTATGCAAATTTCAGAGACGTTTGTCGATGACCAAGTAAAATTAGTGGCCCAATTTGGATATCCCATTAAACTTACAGTGATATTTGCATTGACAGCATCGATTTGGTCTGGAACTAAATTCCCTTTTTCAAAAGAAGCATTTGGATTGAAAAGTCTGAGATAGCTTTCTTTTTCTATTGTGAATCCAGAGGGTAAGACTATAGTTGCGTATAATCTGGGCATTGTAATGGTAGAACTAATGTTTTTACAAGTATAAATATCTCCTATGTAGTTTTGTGGGCTTGTTCCTCCAGTAGTACGCCATTGTACACTTGAACCGGAGGGCTGGTCTTTTATACTGAAACTTTTACTACTGTTGTAGCAGATGCACTTTGAGAGATTTCAGCGAATAGATTTTTATCGTAAGTCCACTTTATGTCCGTATCTTTGTTTATGGGATAATTGCACCGAAGTGTTATCGTATCTCCCAATTCAAATGTTGAAGGGGCATTGATTGGCATAGGTTTCATTTTGACATTGATGTTTCTTAGATCTGCGGTAAGTTCGATTGTACTTTTTTCAGGACGTACCATCAGGGTAGAATTACTACCTGCTTTAGTCCATAATACATTTATTGGAAAATGGTTTTTTCCTGCTGGAATTTGGGTTACCCATGTACTCTCGAATCGTTCTTGGTAGTTTGTTTTGAATCGTGCTTCTCCACCGACTGCTGAAATTCTTATACCTACAGATTGTTTTTGTATAGGAATACTTAAATCATAAGTGTAGTAACCATCACTAACATAGGGGTTCATTTCGCCCGTAATAGTACCGCTTATGTAGGAAGCACGTGTTGTGACATCAGAATAGAAATCCTTATCTTGTAACTCGTCTGTTTGTTCTTCTTTGTTGCAACTACTATTGATGAAGCAGATTAGTAGTACGAAAAATATGTTCTTCTTTTTCATGATATGTTTCTTGTTAGTATGTTATGAACGAAGGGAAAGTATATGATATTGATTTATGGTTCCTTTTAGAAGGTGCTATTCGTGTTTCTATACACCTTTTAAAGGGAATAACAAAAGCGTCCATACATTTGTATTTAGATACATGGAATGTATGAACGCTTTAATTAAATCCAAACGAGGTACAGCGCGATATGCTGTTTTTAGTTGATTACCAACCCGGATTCTGCTTCATGTTTTTATTTAGGGTCAACTGTGTAGTTGGAATCGGGTAGAAATAATGTTTGGCTTCATAAGTACGGATTTGTGCATCGGAGGCATCTATATATCCGTTCTTGGTCGCTTCTTCACAGTCAGGCACATTGCTTACGTTGGCGCCCAACATGGTGTTCGGGTACTTGGTTGAATCCAATTTGTCGAGCTGGTGCCAACGGATTAAATCCCAATATCGGTACCAGTTATCCATAATCAGTTCGCAACGGCGACAGCGGCGTATCTCCCAAATCAGATTGCTTACTCCCATATTATTGGCAGGATCGGCATCTGGAGTAGTTGTCATAGCCGGCAGGCCGGCACGAGCTTGAAGCTTGTTTATGGAGTTGTTGAGATCGTCTTGTGTGAGAGAACCCATTTCGGCTTTGGCTTCTGCAAAGTTCAGATAAATAACTGAAATCCAATAGAGCGGGCAGTCGGTGTATTGGTAGCCGATGTTGTTTCGGTCGCTTACACTCAATTCTTCGGGGTTATCATACTTGGCGATGCCATAACCGGTCGATGTGGTGAAGGCTGCTACACCGGCACGGCTGTAGGCGTGGCCTCTGAAAGAAAGTACCGGGTCAAGAATTTCGGACAGGCGCTTGTCGCGTACGGCCAAAACCTCTCTTATAGAGTAATTTTTGTCTGCATCCAATACGGCTGCATCGTCCTTGTTTTTCGAGGTTGTTGCCAACGGTTTTCCATCAAGGAAAAGGAAACTGTCGAATGCGTCCTTTGAAATGCCGTGCGTACCACTTGTGTTGATTGTGTAGTCAATGGTGGAGTGCCTTAGCGAACTTTGTGCATAAGGCTTGTAGAAAATCATTTCCGGATTGCTTGCCAGGCTGACAGAATTATAGTTGGCTTTGTAACTGTTACTTAGAGAGTAGTTTTTGGCCATAAGATATTCGCAGGCTGATACACATTCTTGCAAGTATTTGTTGGCGCGGCTCTCATCAGCGGCTTTGCCATTCTCGGCTTGAGTGCGATATTTGCAGTATGTACCTTCATATAAGGTGATGTCTGCTTTCATGGCATATGCCATGTCGGTGCTGAAACGTTGCCGATTGCTGTTTGCGGTAATGTGTTCGCACGCATAATTGATGTCTGCCAGCACATGGTCCATCACTTCATCCCGGTCGGTGCGTGGTCCGTAGAGGGCTTCGCTGTCGGCTGGGTCGATAACTTTGTCTATCCATTGCACATCGCCGTACATACGGACCAACTGATAGTATTCCCACGCACGGTTCATGCGTGCAAGACCTTCATAGTGGGCCTTTGTTGCTTCATCAAGAGAGGAAGACTGTACACCGGCAATGATATAGTTGGCGCGTCGGATTTCTGTGAAAGGGGCTGACCAGTTTGTGGAAGATGCGACCACGTTAGTGTAAGTCCAGTTATGGCTTTCTGCATCTACCTGGTCATCGCTTATTGTTTTGAAGTAGAACCATCCTCCACTGGCTCCGTTGCCAAAGCCGGTAAAGTTGTTATAAAAAGTATTGCACTGATTATCCAAATTATCGGTGTTGCTCCAGTATGCCGGAGTATTCGTGAAGGTATCCAAGGGGGATTTGTCCAGCAAATCGTTGCAACCGGTTAACATCGCCAGCGCTGTGACCCCATATATAAATAATTTCTTCATTGTTCTTAAGTTTTTGAGGTTGTTATAATGTTACCTGGACTCCAAATGAGAATGTGCGTGTAATAGGAGCTATACGTCCCCATCCACCGGCTGTAAGTCCATTGCCTGTACTGATTTCGGGGTCGACTGGAAGGTCATTCCCTTTGTGGAGCAGAAAGAGGTTGCTGCCACTGAAGTAGATACGTGCTTTCTCAATGTAGGCTTTGCGTGTCCACTCTTTCGGAAGGGTATATCCCACAGTTACGTTCTTCAGACGAAGATAGGACATGTCTGTCAAATAGCGGGATTGGGGATAGTAGTTGTTGCAGCCGTTAGCTATACCGGATACGGTACCTCCACTATTATTTGTACCACGATAAAGACGTGGATAACGGTTGCCTTGATTTACCTCATAACCGGTAATGGCGGTATAGTCTGAATTCCAAAGCACTTTGTTATAGCTTGTTTGGTGGGAATAGATGGCTACGTCGGCATGTACCATGGCGGGAAGGTTTAGGGAAGAAGTCGTCCAGTCCTCACGTTTGCCTACACCTTGGAAGTAGAGGTCAAGGTCGATACCTTTCCACGCTCCGCCTAAATGGAAGCTGTATTCGTAGCGTGGCATAGAGTTTCCGATGACTTTCAAATCGCCGTGGTCGTCTGCTGTGCCTTTTCCACCGTCAATCTTGCCATTGCCGTCCAAATCCTTGAACTTGACGTCTCCCGGGCCGTAATGGAAATTACCGGATTCCAGTCCTGCCTGGCTTGCAATGCCGTTTGCATAATTCCATGAGCCGTCTGCATTTTGGCTGGTGAAGTCTTTTTCCTCGAAGTAACGGTCGGTTTCAAAACCGAAAATGTCACCGTAGGTTTTACCGGTGTAATAGGTGCTGAGCAGTTTGGAATCATTGTCCCACTTTGTTACTTTAGTCTTGGAGTCACCGATGTTGAAGTTGGCATATACGTCGAAGTCGCCGAAGGTATGGCGCCAGTTCAAGTTCAACTCCCATCCACGTGTACGTAAGGTACCGGCATTTTCATAAGGAGCAGAAGCACCCAGAGTGTTCGGCAATACTTGTGCCGGTGCCAGCATGTCACGATTCTCACGTTGGAACCAGTCGAAACCTATAGTCAGTTCGTCATTCAAGAGACCCAGGTCAAGACCTATATTGAGGGTGCGGATACGCTCCCAGGTCAAAGTACTTGATACCAAATCCGGCATGTTATACATGGTCAGGAGATTAGCGTTGGCATTATTGTTTTCAATCCAATAGATATAGCCGGTACTTTTATTGTTCAACCGTTGGCTTATTAATTGTTCGAACATGTAGTCGCCCACAGCCTCGTTGCCGATTTCGCCAAAAGAAGCACGCAACTTACCATTGCTGACAATATGTTTCAGTGGGGCGAAGTAGGCTTCTTCGGAGAAGCGGTAGCCGATGGATGCAGAAGGGAAGAAGGCCCACTGGTCGGTATGGGGGAAACGGGAAGAACCGTCGTAACGTCCGTTCAGTTCCAATAAATAAATGCCTTTGTAGTCATAATTGATACGGCCGAAATAACCGGCAGAAGCGCGGGATGTATGATTCCAACTCAAATCTTGTCCATCCTTGCCAGCCATATTCAGTTCGGGGTATCCCTCTTGATCGTACATCACATTGCGGGTACCATACAGATATTTGTATTCCTCTTCTTCTGCGTTGACACCTGCCATTACATTCAGATTGTGTTTTTTGGCAAATGTTTTGGTATAGTTTACGTATGCGTTGGCCGTCCATGTGTTCTGTTTGGAAAAGTCTCTCCAGATACCGCTATTGCCTTTAGTGACGATGTAAGAGGGTACCGGTTTCCCGCTCCAATTGATGCCGTAAACGGAGTTGTCCTGCGAACCGCTGTTCATATTCTGAATGGCATATGTAAAGTCTGCATTAAGGGTCAGTCCTTTAACGATTTCAGCTTTCAAGAAAGTGTTCATACGGGTCAGGTCTGTTGTCACTTCACGATCGGCAGCTTGCTTCTGCATGGCCATGACGCGTGTGTCATAGCCGTCGATTGTGCCCGAAGGAATGAAATAAGAACCCCAACGCCACAAATATTGGTAGGTGTTGGCCCATGTGTCCGGGCGTTTATAGTTCTTACGACTATAGTTGATGCGTGCACCCACCTGTAGCCAGTCGTAAACATTAGTGGTGACATTGACTGAGGCATTGTACTTTTTTAGTTCGTCCGGGTGAATCTTCATCTGTCCTTGCTTTTCGTTGTAGCCGAAAGATAGGTAGTAATTGGTCTTACCAGATGTTCCTTGTATAGAAACATTGTGGCTCATGGAAGGAGCAGCTTTGTTGAAGTAGATGTCCTGTACATCCCAGTCAGCATAATAAAAAGGAGTGCCGTCCAATACGATATAGTCACCCACGTTACTATCGCTTTGGTAGAGGTTCATAGGACGGTAGCCGGTCTTGCCGCCGTTCTGTTGCTGCCACTTTTCGGCGTAAGGTAACAATTTGTCGAAATACATACCGAACAATTCAGGCATACCGGCACCACCGTTCATACTGGCTTCGATACCCATCTTTAATTGTGTGGGTACATCGGGATAGTCCGGCAGGTAAGTAGCTTGATCCCATGCAAAATTGTTGCTGTAATTGATGGTAACCTTTTCGCTAGGCTTTGCGCTTTTGGTATTGATTAGAATCACACCGAAAGCGGCGCGCGTTCCATAAATGGAGGAAGCGGAAGCGTCCTTCAGTACGGAAATATTTTCGATGTCTTGCGTATCGAGGAAAGAAATGTCATCCATCGGAACGCCGTCCACTACAATGAGTGGATTGCTGACTTCTCCATTACTCAATGTCCCCAAACCACGTATACGCATGGAGGCTGTCTCGTCGATGGCACCACTTGTGGTGAGAATGCTTAGTCCCGGAACAGCCCCTTGCAATGCTTTGGCTACATCTTGTTGTGGACGACCTGCCATTGTCTTGTTTAAGTCCACTGTAGAAACTGCTCCTGTCAAGTTAGCCTTCTTTTGTACACCGTAGCCTACTACTACTACTTCATCCAGCATCTCGGTATCTTCTTTCAGAGTTATTCTCATCGTTTTGGCTGCCTTCACTTCTTGTGTCTGATAGCCCACAAATGATATTTTTAGTGTTGCTCCCGGTGTTATGGTCAATGTAAACTTACCGTCTAAGTCGGTAATTCCGCCGTTGGTAGTCCCTTTTTCTACTACGCTGGCACCGATAATCGGTTCGCCGGCTGCATCGACAACTAAACCGCTGATGGTGATAGCTTGTAATTGTTCTGTTACGCCAAACGATTTATCAGGATTGGCTTGTACAGCCATCACGTTACCGCTGCTTAATAACAGTGAGCTAATTGCCACTGCTGTGAGGAGTTTGCTATGTGTTAGTCCTCGTTTTTTGTGATTTTCATTCATAAATGATTGATGATTTGTTGTTAATTAAATAGTTCTTAAATTTAGGGTAAGGGTAACAAGAGCCAAATAGTGGAGACTATTCAACTTGCAGGATTGTTTCTTTTTCCATAGGCATTTTCTCTTTTTAAAGGTTCATAACTTTATATTATCTCTTGTTTTCCTATTTGTTTGCCAAGTCCAGACGGAACTTA
>NZ_QSOO01000006.1:266560-267884 GCF_003436255.1 Bacteroides sp. D20
CCAAGTCCAGACGGAACTTAGTTATATATTATACAAGGTTAAAATCTTGTTAATTACTTAACTCTATTGGTTGTTTTAAGAGATAAAAAACTCGTTATTAACAAAGGTGAGAAATGATTCATTCATTTCGTCCTAACAAAGATACATTATTATTTAATATCAAGAACATTCCTTTGCATTTATTTAACTTTATATTTATACATTTGCAAAAAGGAGGTTATACACCTTATTATATAAAGAATTTAAGGTTCTTCTATATTTAAAGAATGGAATTCAATCAAGCCATTCATTGGTGTTTCTTCAATGATTTCCAGTTCGATGCCAAATTCACGGGCAACTTCCCGCAAAATGGTCGCGTAGCTGTAAGCCAATGAACCCACAAAACGAATAGGATAATTTTTGTAGTCATATTGGCAGACATTACGAGTAAAGAAATTTCTCAGATTACCGGTAATCAGCTCAAATACATAGTCATCATTGGTATAATCTGCCAAAAAATAAGATATAGTAGACAAAAAGCGATTGGGGAACGGGCGGTTATACACAGATTCCATAACCTCATTCGGGCTTATACGGAACTTCTCAAAGAAATCCGCCGTTACATCTTTAGGAGCCAAACCTTTCAGTACATCAGACAAAAACATTTTGCCCAATACAGCACCACTACCCTCATCCCCCAGGATGTAACCTCCTGCCCGGACATTCTTTACAACGATTTTCCCATCATAAAAACATGAGTTTGAGCCGGTTCCCAAAATACAAGCAATGCCGGCCTCGCATTTGAACAAGCCACGTGCAGCTGCCAGCAAATCACTCTCTACCTGAATTGGAGTTTTGAATTGTGCTACCAATGAAGCTCCCAATACATTTTTCTTTTCATAAGAAGTACATCCGGCACCATAATAATAGACTTGTTCCAATTTCCTTTTGAAAAAATGCTCGGGTAATCCTAACCGCACACTTCGGCTAATCTCTCTTCTCGTTTGAAAGAAAGGATTTAAGCCCTCTGTGAAGGCTCGCTGTATCAGACGATTATCTTCAACCAGCGCCCATTCTGTTCTCGTAGAACCACTTTCTGCAATTAGTTTCATAGGTAGTTAGTTTTAGAATTGAATACAAATATATAGCTTTTTTTAATCTTTCCAAGGCTATTTCAAGAAAAAATCATTTTGCTGGCCATACATCTCCCTTTTGCTCATGTCTTCAATCATCCAACAAAGTATTCCCACTTTTCCAACGCAACCGTGTTTTAGTCAAAACAAGACGATAACAGACTAACAATAAGATACTATCTGGCTGAATTCCAAGTTCCGTCTGGACTTGG